>NZ_JBSFZS010000075.1:0-39722 GCF_053600395.1 Streptomyces sp. NPDC005070
GCGACGCGCTGCCCCGCAACGTCCACGTCGGCCCGGAGCGGTGCCGCCTCAGGGGGACTTCCGGCCGATCGCGAGGACGGCCGTGCGCGGAAGTGTGCAGGTCCATGAGCGGGCGGACGGGTCGTACGCGGCCGAGAACGTCTCCAGGGACCCGTCGGCGCGCCGCTCGCGGAAGACCGACTTGGCCAGCTCGACCGTGTGACGGGCCGCGTCCGCCGCGTGCCGCCGCTCGATCGCGGCGAGGCCGTACATGTCCAGCAGGTAGCGCCCCAGCTCCAGTTCGGCCTCCCGGGCCGTGGCCGCCGTCGCCACGTACGGGTCGGCCATCCCGGTCACCTCACCCGACTCGAAGCCCGCCTTCGTCAGATAGCCCCACATCTCCTCCCGGGTGAAGTGACCGAAGGCGTGGCCCGTCCGCGAGTACGGGTCGACCACGTCCTGGAACCAGGTCTCCATCGGGGACCCCACGAGGAAGTCGTGGAGCAGCAGGACCCCGCCGGGCCGCAGCACCCGGTACGCCTCGTGGGCGAGTTCGGCGCGGTCCTCGGCGGCGATGTGGTGCGACCCGTAGGCGACGAGGACCGCGTCGACACTGCCGTCGCGCATGAGCAGCCGGTCGGCGCGCTGCACCAGCGCCGGACAGTGGGCCGCCCAGGCGGCGCGCACCATGTACGGGGAGGCGTCGCACGTCAGCACGGACAGGCCGGTCAGGCCCCGGGCGTCCGCGACCCTGCGGACCAGGCCGTCGCCGCCGAGCACGTCCACGACGACGGCGGGCCGCCGGTCGGTCCGGGCCGGCACCAGGGAGAGCAGATGGTGGATGCCCTGCGCGCGTGCGGTGAGGTTGCGGGCCTGCGCGCGGATGTACGAGGAGCCCCGGCCGCCGGCCCCGTCCGCGCCGAAGTCGTCCTTGAAGTCGTCGGCTTCGGCCAGGCGGGCCCAGGCCCGGGCCCGTGCCGGGTCGACGCACGCGTGCAGATCGGGAGCCGCCCGGCCGAGCCGGTTCAGGTGATCCGCCATGTCCGCCTCGCCGAACGTGACATGACGTCCCGCCAGACCGGTCACGACCGCTCTCCCACGGACTCCAGGAACAGCGCGAGGGCGAGCGCCATGCGTTCGATCTCCTCGGGGTCCACGCTCTCGTCGGGCGCGTGGATGAGGCACTGCGGCTCCTCGACCCCGATCAGCGCGATCTCCGCGTCCGGGAAGGTCTCCTGCAGCGCGTCGCAGGTGGGGATCGAGCCGCCCTGCCCCGCCGTCGTCAGCTCCCGCCCGAATGCCTCCCGCATCGCCTCGGCCAGATGTGCGTAGGCGGGGCCGTCGGTGCGGGCCCGGAAGGGGCGGCTGGAGGAGAGCCGGACGGTCTCCACCTCGACCTCCCAGGGGGCCGCCCGGTCCAGATGTGCCTTCAGCGCCTCCCAGGCGGCGTCCGGTTCGGTTCCGTAGGGGATGCGCAGATTGAGCTTGGCCGTGACCTCGCCGAGCACGGCGGGGGCGGATCCGACCACCGGCGGGCAGTCGATGCCGACGACAGTGAGGGCGGGCCTGGCCCACAGCATGTCCGCCACACTGCCGTCGCCGAGCAGCCGGACGCCGTCGCGCGCACCGATGTCGTGACGGTAGCGCTCGGCGGGATACTCCGCGCCCTGCCAGCGCCCGCTGTTGTCGAGGCCGTCCACGGTCGTGTTGCCGGCGGCGTCGTGCAGGGTGGCGAGCATCGCGATCAGCGCGTTGAGCGGGTCGGGGGCGGGGCCGC
Organism: Streptomyces sp. NPDC005070; assembly: GCF_053600395.1. Classification (NCBI taxonomy): domain Bacteria; kingdom Bacillati; phylum Actinomycetota; class Actinomycetes; order Kitasatosporales; family Streptomycetaceae; genus Streptomyces; species Streptomyces sp. NPDC005070. The sequence goes on from NZ_JBSFZS010000075.1 coordinate 1,757, forward strand.
CGAAGGTGCCCGAGTGCACCGGCCCGGCCAGCGAGCGGACGGTGACGGTGGCGTGCACGACGCCCCGCAGGTCGGTGGTGGCGGTGGGCAGCCCGGCCGCGGAGTTGCCGGTGTCGCACACGAGCACGGTGTCGGCGTACAGGAGCTTCGGGTTCTCCCGGATCAGGGTGGCGAGGCCACCGGTGCTCTGCTCCTCGGCGCCCTCGGATATGACCTTGACGCCCACCCCGAGCCCGGTCAGGTCGCCGAGCGCCCGCAGCGCGGTGAGCTGCATGACGATGTTGCCCTTGCAGTCGGCGGCCCCGCGCCCGTACCAGCGGCCGTCGGCGCGCTCGGTCAGGGTCCACACCGGGGTGGTCCAGGCGGGCTCGTCGAGGGGCGGCTGGACGTCGTAGTGGCTGTAGAGGAGGACGGTGGGGAAGCCGGGGGCGGCCGGCAGATGGCCGTACACCGCCTTGCTGCCGTCCGGGGTGTCCAGCAGCCGCGTCCCGGGGATGCCGGCTTCGGCGAACAGCCGTGCGACCAGGGTCGCGGCGCTCTCGCACTCCTCCACCGGATACTGCCGGGGGTCGGCGACGGACCGGTGCGCGACCAGGTCCCGCAGGTCCTCCTGAGCCCGGCCCATCAGTTCGCGCACCTGTACGCGCAACGCCTTGGGCGGCATGCGGCCTCCTTCTCGGTCGGTGTTCGGGGGTGTGTTCCGGGTCGTCGTGCACGAGCGTCGGAGGCGCCCGCCCCGGGCGGTCCGGGCCGGTCAGCCGGACGGGGAGGGTGGTTCGGCCGGCGCGGTCCCGGCGGTCCGGCGCCGGTCCACCGAGTCGGCGAGCGGGCGGCGCACCACACGGGTGCCCGCCCCGTAGCCGACTCCCACAAGGGCCAGCACCAGCCAGAACAGCGGCAGCGCGCCATGGCCGGCGGCCAGGTCGAAGCCGCCGCCGACGAAGCCGCCCAGCATGCCGCCGACGCCCCAGGCCATCGTGGAGTAGCCCAGGTAGAGGCCGGTGCGGCCCTCGGTCGCCAGGCCCGCGACGACCGCGTCGACCACACCGCAGAAGAGCGACTCGCCGATCGAGGTGACGATCACGGCGGCGACGACGGGGCTGATCCCGTCGACCGAGCACAGCAGCCAGCCGCCGCCGAGCAGGACCCCGGACGCCGCGAACAGGTCCAGGCGGCCGATCGTGGAGCGCCTCTCGACGCGCGAGCCGAGCAGCCACACGGTCAGCATCACCACGACGGCGTTGCCCGCGGTGAGCAGGCCGACCAGGTCGGAGTCGAGCTTCTGGTGGACGACGGTCAGGGGCAGCGCGACCCGGTACTGGGTGATGAGGAACCAGCCGCCGACCGCGAGTGAGCAGAAGATCATCAGCGGCCGGTCGCGCAGCGCCTCGGCCATGGCGGCGGGCCTGATGGGCGCCGCGTTCGTGGCGTGCAGCCCGCGCAGCAGCACCGCGGAGGTCACGGAGAACCCCAGGTGCAGAGCGGCGGCGATGAGGAACCCGGCCTTCATCGCGTCGGCCCCCATCAGCGCGGTGCCGATCAACGGGCCGATCAGGGCGGCCCCGTTGATCGACACGTAGTAGCGGCTGAGGTTGGCGGCGACCCCGCCGGACCTGCTGGAGGCGAGGACGCTGCGCGCGCCGTTGTTGTTGAGGGACCCGCCGACGCCGAGCAGCGCGACGGCCGCGCCCCAGACGGCGAAGCTGCCGCCCGCCACGGTGAACACGACGTACGCGCCCGCCTCGACGGCGAGCCCGAGGGTCAGGATCCGGGCGGCGCCGAAGCGGTCGCTGACCCAGCCGGACGGGATGCCGAGCCCGCGCCGGGTGAACTCCATGACGGCGAAGAGCAGACCGGTCTGGAAGCTGCTCAGCCCCTCGTCCTTGGTCAGGTGCACCGCGAGGAACGGCACGACCATGAAGAAGCCGATGTTGGTGGTGAAGCGGCCGAGGATGACGACGTACGCCGGACCCCGGCCGGCGAGGAAACGGCCGGGCCGTGTCCCCGGGGCGTGCTCGGCCCGCGGCCCCTGGTTCCCGGCGAGCGTCACCCCGTCTCCCTTCTCGGAGGTCACCGTGCCCCCTCCTCGTCGGTGCGGACGACGATCCGGGCGGCCGCCGCGTCGGCCGCGTCGGCGGCGGTCTTGGGGTCGGGGCCCGTGGCGACGACGTGCCCGGCACGGTTCCAGGAGTCGCCGAGCGGCACCAGGTCGTCGCCCGCCGAGGGCAGTTCGCCGACGCGGATGACGCCTTCCATGGCCAGGGCCTCCGCCACGCCCGTCACCTCGGCGACCCGGCCGGGCCGGGGGGTGAGGTAGCGGATGGAGGCGCCGCCCGCGTGGGCGGCGGCGCGCCCCGGCAGGACGCCGTGGGCGAGCGCGAGGACGGCGCCCTGGAGCATGTCGATGCCGGTGACGTGGTGGACCAGCTCCCAGATCTGGTCGCCGCCCTGCCGGGCGTTGATCTCGACGACGGTGGCGCGCTCGCCGTCCTCGGCGAGCATCACCTCCGTGTGGCAGGGCCCCCAGGCGTAGCCGACGGCGTCCAGGGCCTTCAGCGCCGCGTCGACGACCGTCCGGTGCCGGTCGGGCGGCAGCGGCGCGGGCAGGTCGTGGCCGGTCTCCACGAAGTGCGGGGCACCCGAGGTGTGCTTCCGGGTGACGGCCAGGACCTGGTGGCGCCCTGCGGCCGACAGCGACTCGACGCTGAACTCCTGTCCGGTGAGGAACTCCTCGGCCAGCACGGTGGACGCGGACGCGCCCTGCGGCCAGGCGAAACCGGTCCGGGCACCGCTGGTCCAGGCCCACGCCCGGTCCAGCTCCGCCTCCGTGCGCACGAGATGCACGCCCGTCCCGCCGTTGCCCTCGACGGGTTTGAGGATCACGCCGGCCGGAGCGTCGCGGAGCAGGGCCCGGACCTCCTCGACGGTGGAGCACACCCGGTGGGCCACCGTGCCGAGGCCGCGTTCCCGCAGGTGCGCGCGCATGGCGGCCTTGTCCTGGGTCAGCGCGAGCGTGGCAGGCGAGTTGCCGCGCGCCCCCAGCGCCTCGGCCACCACGCTCGCCGGGCGCAGCGAGAGCTCGGTGAGCCCGAGCACCGCGTCCACGGGGCGCCGGGCGTGCACCTCGCGGGCGACGGCGAGCAGCGCCTTCGGGTCGGTGAAGTCGGCGTCGACCACCTGGAGGGCGAGGGATTCCTCCAGCTCCCGGTCCCCGCCGGGGCGGTGGACCACGGTGAGGGCGACCGGCAGGCCGACGAACTTGCCCAGGACGTCGTGGCGGGGACAGATGAGCAGAAGGTGGGGTACGTGGGCCCCGAACGACTGGCCCGGCATGTCAGGCGGTCCCCCCTTCGCCGGCCGCGTCGTCGGCGCGGGCCGCGTTCCACGTCCGTTCCAGCTCGCGGATGCGGGCGGAGTCCTTCTCGATGGCGCCCCAGTCGTCGGCGCCCTGGATGACCCAGCCCAGGCTGGTGGTCACGTCGTTGGTGAGCGGCATGTCCCTGCCCTCGGGCGGGATCGACATGGAGTACGTGGTGGGCAGGTCGGTGACCGCCCGGAGGATCTCCATGTTGTGCACCGGTCCCGCCAGGTCCGAGCAGAGCCAGAGTGTGCGGACCTCCTTGACGAGCTCGAACGACGGCACGAACTCCCCGTCGAGGACGTGCCGTACGGTGCGCTCGATCTGGTTGTCGCCGGTGGCCAGGGACCCGGAGATCATCATGCAGCTCCCCGAGTAGCGGGCGGCCAGCTCCACCAGGCGGGGGCCGTCCGGCGTCATGATCGCTTCGGCGTGCGTGGAGCCGTTGCGGATGCCGACGGCGTCGGCGGCGCGCATCACGTAGGGAGCGAGGACCGTCACGTCGGGGTGGTCGGGGGCCAGGAAGTCGGCGACGTCGTAGATGCCGTATCGGGGGCCCCGGTCGTGCTTGGCGTAGACGCAGGTGTCGACCAGGCCGTGCCGCCCGTCCACCGAGTACAGGTCGACGATGTACTCGGGCCCGTCCAGGAACTCCTGCACGATCACGGTGTCGTTGCGCAGCTCGAACCCGTTGACCTGGCCGAGGATGTGGGTGAAGTGGCCGAGCCACTCGCCGCCGGCCGGCACGAAGTGCACGTTGTCGGTCCCGGCGCTGTGCGGCGGCTTCAGGATGAGAGGCCGGCCGGTGAGGCCGCTCGACTCGATCCACGCGGCGGCCTCGGCGGGGTCGGCGGTCGACAGGGTGCGCGGACCGGGCACTCCGGCGCGCTCCAGGGCGAGTGCCATCTCGCCTTTGTGTCGCTGGTATCGGGCGCTGCCGGGCACGTTCTGGAACTGTGGCATCAGACGTTCCACGAGCTGCGCGGCGAATTCGACTCCGCTCTCGTTGCCGGTGACGATCCCCACCGGGTCATAGGATTCCACAAGCTTTGCCATTGCTTCGAAGTCGCCGTCGTAATAATGCACGGCTTCGAAGTCGTCGGGGTACCAGATGTTCTTCTTGACGAATTTCGCCAGTGGCCGTGGGGTGCTCATGACGGTGACCGGCAGCACGCCCCGGGCCCGGAAGGCGCTGGCGAAGCCCCGGTCGTCGCCGTCCCTGATGTGGTAGCCGTCTACGACGATCACGTACCGCCGCCCAGTGGACTTCATGACTCAACTCTGCTGGCCGGGACGGCTCCGGCGACAGTGGCGGAACTGACACGCAACCACGATTTACTGCCAGCGGCGTCCCGGGGGCCGGCGCCGGGCCGGGCCGGTGCCGGGGCGCGGACCGGGGTGTTGATCCGCTGACTTCCGATATGTGCCGGTGGTTGTGATTGAGCCGTTTCTGTCATAGGGCAAGGGACCTATGGCGGGACTCAGGCCGACTGGCTACTGTGGCCCACGCCTGGTCGAAATTCTGAGTGAAGGTGACGTCGATTCACCGAGTCGGCCGAGACGTCTGGGTGCGCGTCGCCGTTCGTCATGCAATTTCTCGGTCGGGAATTCCGAGTCAAGTCGATGAAGGCGGGGGCGGACTGTGGAATCGCTCGGGTGGGGTGGCGGGATGCCGGAGCATGAACGATTAATCGCCTGGCAGGCTCCGCCGCTGAAATTCGGTGTCGGCGCCACCGGGGACCTCGGACACGAACTGCGCAGAGCGGGGGTCGCCTCGGTGCTGCTGGTGACCGATCCGGTCCTCGCCGGGCTCGGCCTGCCGGCCCGTGTCGCCAAGCAGATCGAGCAGGAGGGGATCTCGGTCACGCTCTTCGACCGGGCCCGGGTCGAACCCACCGACACGAGCGTCGCCGAGGCAGCCCGTGAACTGGAAGCCCTCCAGGTGGACGGCTACGTCGGGCTCGGCGGCGGCAGTTCGATCGACACCGCCAAGATGCTGAACCTGCTGCTCAGTCACCCCGGCCGCCCGGTACGCGACTACCTGAACGCTCCGATCGGCGCCGGAGCCCCGGTCCCGGGTCCGCTCAAGCCCCTGGTGGCCGTGCCCACCACCGCCGGCAGCGGCAGCGAGTGCACCGCCATGGTCGCCCTCGGGGTGACGGACCTGAACGTGAAGACGGGCATCAGCGACCTGCGGCTGATGCCGTCCCTGGCGCTCGTCGACCCGGTCAACACCCTGACGCTGCCTCCGGCCGTCACCGCCTCCTCGGGCTACGACGTCCTGACCCACGCCTGCGAGTCGTACACGGCCCGCGCCTTCGACCGGCGCCCCCCGTACCCCACGCCCGCCGACCGGCCGCTGTACATCGGCGCCAACCCGATCAGCGACGTATGGGCGGAACAGGCGCTGGAACTGGTCGGCCGCCATCTCCGGCGCGCCGTGCTCAACCCCGACGACCTGGAGGCCCGTACGGGAATGAGCCGGGCCGCGAGCTTCGCGGGGATGGGATTCGGCAACGCGGGCACACACATCCCGCACGCCTGCGCCTACCCCGTGGCGGGGATGGTGCGTGACTACCGGCCCGACGGGTACGAGGTCGACCACGCCATGGTGCCGCACGGGGCGGCCGTCGTCTCCACCGCGGCCGCGGCCTTCGAGTTCACCTACCCGACCTCTCCCGAACGCCATCTGCGCGCGGCCGGGTTGCTCGGCGCGAACCTCGACGGGGTGACGGAGGCGAACGGTTCGGACGTGCTGCCGGCCACCCTGCTGAGCATCGTCGCGGACACCGGAGGACCCACCGGGCTGCGGGACTTCGGCTACTCCGCCAAAGACCTCCCCGGCCTCGTCGAGGGCGCCCTCAAACAGCGCCGGCTGCTGGTGTGCTGCCCGCGTGACGTCGCCGCACGTGATCTCGAACGGGTCATCGCCGGTTCGATGACCCACTGAACCACCGAAGAAGTGCGCCCCCCACGCCAAGGAGCTGGATGCACCCGTGAGTGATGCATCGATACCGGAACACCCGGCCGTCATCGCGGGGAAGCAGGTTCCCACGGACCGGTGGATCGACGTCCTCGATCCGTCGGACGCCCGCACCGTCGCCCGCGTCGCCCGCTGCGGCCCGGCCGAGATCGGGGCGGCGGTGGAAGCGGCCCGGCACACCCACGAGACGGTCTGGCGGTTCGCCACACCGGTCGAGCGCTCCCGGATCTGCCACCGCATCGCCGAGGTCCTGCGCTCCCGGCGCGGCGAACTCGCCGCACTGGAGACGCTCGACACCGGCAAGCCGCTGCGTCAGTCGCTCACCGACGCCGACATCGCCGCCCGCTACTTCGAGTTCTACGCCAACGCCGTGGAGAGCCTCGGCGGGGAGACCATCCAGCACCGGCCGGACCGGCCGGCCTTCACCCTGCGCGAACCCTACGGCGTGTGCGGGCACATCATCCCCTGGAACTACCCGCTCCAGATAGCGGCCAGGACCCTGGCACCCGCCCTCGCGGCCGGAAACTGCTGTGTTCTCAAGCCCGCCGAGGACGCGCCGCTGACCTCGCTCAGGCTGGTGGAGATCGCCGAGGAGGCGGGACTTCCGGCGGGCGCCCTGAACGTCGTACCGGGCCACGGAACGGAGGCCGGCGCCGCACTCGCCGCGCATCCCGGCCTGGACCGGCTGGCCTTCACCGGCTCGCGGGAGGTCGGCGGGGCCGTGATGACCGCGGCGGCGCGCACCATCGTGCCGGTCACCCTGGAGCTCGGCGGGAAGTCCCCGCACCTCGTGCTCCCCGACTTCGACGCCGAACGCGCGGTGCCGCAGATCGTGGAGTCGATCACCGAGCACGCGGGGCAGAACTGCTCGGCCGGCAGCCGACTGCTCGTCCACCGGTCCGTTCACCGCGAACTGGTGGACGCGCTCGTCGAACGGTTCCGCGCCCTGACCATCGGGCCGGGAGCGGCCGATCCCGACATGGGGCCGCTCATCTCCGCGAGACAGCGCGAGCGGGTGCTCGGCCACCTGGCCGGGGGCCGGCGCGACGCCGTTCTCCGTACGGGCGGTGGTGTCCCCCGGGGGAAGGCCTGCGCCGAGGGCTTCTTCGTGGAGCCCACCATCCTCGATCAGGTCACCCCGGAACACCGGGTGTTCAACGAGGAGATATTCGGTCCCGTCCTGTGCGTCTCGGTCTTCGACTCGCTGGAGGAAGCGGTCGCCCTCGCGGAACACACCACGTACGGACTGGCCGCCGGGGTATGGACGTCCGATGTGACCCGTGCCCACTGGCTCGCGGGCCGGCTCCGGGTGGGGCAGGTGTTCGTGAACAACTACAGCGCGGCCGGGGGAGTCGAGCTGCCGTTCGGCGGCTACCGGCGGTCGGGAATCGGAGTGGAGAAGGGGCTGGAGGCGCTGCGTGAATACACGCGGTGCAAGACGGTGGCGATCCACGCGCAGCTTCCCTCCTGACGCGGTACCCCGGTTTCCCTCGCACGATTTCGGCCCTACGGAGAAGAGCGGTCCGGCAATTCACCTCGGTGGAGGGAGTTCATCTGATGTCGCCTGTTGTGCGCGGGTCGGTCGAGGAACCGGGGACCCGGCAGTGCTGTGTGGTCTGCGGGGCACCGGCGCAGCCCGTGACGGCCTTGGCCGAAGGTGTCGCCAAGGTGCACAAGGCCCTGGGCGAGGCACAGGACGCCCTCGAGGCCCAGGAACAGTTGATCGAGGACTTACGGGCCGACGGCCGCCGCGGCGCCGTCCCCGCCCCGCCGCCCTCCTCGGAGGCGACCGGGACACGACAGGCCCTCGCCGTGCTGACGGCCCGCGAACGTCAAATTCTCGTCCTCATCTCCCAGGGGAATTCGAATCGGCGTGTGGCGAAGGCACTTGGCATATCCGAGAAGACGGTGAAGAACCATTTGTCAGCGGTCTTCATGAAGGTCGGCGCGTCCGATCGGACGCAAGCCGTCGTCATGGGTATCCGCAGCGGGATCGTGTCCATCGGCCAGCCCGTCGACGATGTGTCCCACCCATGAGCGCCGGCGGGTGAATCCCGACGCGCTTCCGGGTCCATGCCGTGAGTATGAGGGCTGATCCGGCCAAGCGACAGCGGAGGGACTGTCAGAACACCATGTATTACTGCCACATTGGAAAACATGCTGAAGAACGTAGCCGCGGTCCTGCTCGACAACGTCCATCCCTTCGAGCTGGGTGTCGTCTGTGAGGTATTCGGGATCGACCGTCGTGAAGAGGGGCTGCCCTCCTACGACTTCGCGCTCGTCGCCGCGGAATCCCCGTCGGTGCGGGCGGTGCCCGGATTCACCATCAGCACGCCCTACGGCCTCGACCGGCTGGAGGAGGCCGACCTCATCGCCATACCGGTGGGGGACGACTTCCACACCCGGGAGTTTCCGCCCGCCCTGCTGGAGGCCCTGCGCCAGGCGGTGGCCCGCGGCGCCCGGGTGGTCAGCGTCTGTGTCGGAGCGTTCGTCCTGGGCGCCGCGGGGCTGCTCGACGGACGCCGCTGCACCACGCACTGGCGGTACGCCGAGGCGCTCACCGAGCGCTATCCGAAAGCCCATGTCGAACCGGGCGTGCTGTACGTCGACGAGGACCCGATCCTCACCTCGGCCGGCACCTCCGCCGGGATCGACGCCTGCCTCCACCTCGTACGCAAGCTCCAGGGCAGCGACGTCGCCAACGCCATCGCCCGGCGCATGGTCGTACCCCCGCACCGCGAGGGCGGCCAGGCCCAGTACATCGAACGGCCGGTCGCGCAGTACGGGGAGGACGGCGTGCGCGAGGTGCTGACCTGGGCCGAACAGCACCTGGACCAGGAGATCAGCGTCGAGCAGCTCTCCGCCCGCGCCTGCATGTCGCCGCGCACGTTCGCCCGCCGCTTCCGGGCGGAGACCGGGACCACGCCCTACCGGTGGCTGCTGGCCCAGCGGGTGCTGAGCGCCCAGCGGCTGCTGGAGAACACCGACGAGACGATGGAGGCCGTGGCCGCCCGTACGGGATTCGCCAACGCGGCCGCCCTGCGCTACCAGTTCGTGCACTTCCTCGGCACCACCCCCCACGCGTACCGGCGGGCCTTCCGGGGCCGGTTACCGGACGCGACGACGTACTGAGCCCCGGACGGGGCGACAGGAGGACGGGAATGCTGCGCATCGCGGTAGTCGGCGCCACCGGAGCGGTGGGCCGGGAATGCCTGGCCCTGCTCGACGGCGGGATCGTGCCCGTGGAACAGGTGGTGCCCGTGGGATCGGCGCGCAGCGTCGGCCGGGACCTGGGCCGCGAACTGGGCCTGTCCCTGCCCCTGGCGGACCTGGTCACCCTCGACGAACTCGACCCCCGCGGCCTGGACGTCGCCGTCTTCTCCGCGGGCGCGGAGATCAGTGGCCGGGAGGCCGAGCGGCTGGCCTCGGCCGGAGTGCTGGTCGTCGACAACAGCTCGGCGTTCCGGATGCGGCCGGACGTCCCGCTCGTGGTGCCCCAGGTCAACCCCGCCGCGCTCGACGACCGGCCGGCGTCCGGCCTCGTGGCCAACCCCAACTGCTCGACCATCCAGCTCGTGCGCGCCCTGCACCCGGTGCACGAACTGGCCGGTCTGCGGAGCGTCGTGGTGGCGACCTACCAGGCGGCCTCCGGCGGCGGGGTGCGCGGCCTGCGGGAACTGGCGGAGGAGTCCAGGGCCGTCCTGGACGATCCCCGAGCGCAGGGCGCCCCCGGCGGGCGCTTCGGGCAGCCGCTGGCCTTCAACCTCGTGCCCGAGATCGGGCTCCCGGACGGACACGGCCTCACGCACGAAGAACGCAAACTCGTCCGCGAACCCCGCAAGATCCTCGGACTGCCGGACCTGCGGGTGAGCGCCACCGCGGTACGGGTGCCGGTCTTCGACTGCCACTCCGAGGCCGTGCACATCGCCCTGCGCGAGCCCGTCACCGCCGCGGCGGTCGAGGAGGCCCTGGCCGCGACGCCCGGGCTGCGCGTCCACCGCCGCTCCCACAGCCCCTCGTACCCGATGCCCCGCACCGTCTTCGCCCGGCGCGAGGACCGGGCGCTGGTCCACGTCGGCCGCGTCCGTGTCGAGCCGGAGGACGACCGCGCCCTCGCGCTCTGGGTCGTCGCCGACAACCTGTGGGTGGGCGCCGCCCTGAACGCGCTCCAGATCGTGGAGCTCGCCGCGAAGAACGGATGGCTGGGATGACGGGCCGTCGCGCCCCGGACCCGCGGCCGCTGGTGCTGAAGTTCGGCGGCTCCGCCTTCGCCGACCTCGACGGCTACCGCCGCGTGGCCCGGTACGCGGTGCGTCGCGGGACCGAGGAGGAGCGCCCGGTGGTCGTCGTGGTGAGCGCGATGTCCGGTACGACGGGCAGACTCCAGCAGACCCTGGACGCGCTGGCCGCCGACCCGCCCGCCCGGGCCGCGGCGATGCTCCTGACCGCCGGCGAGACGGTGAGCGTCGCCCTGCTCGCCGCGGCGCTCGACGCCGCGGGCGTGCCCGGCTGCCCGCTGCCCGCGGCGTCCACCGGGCTCCTCGCCGAGGGGCCCGGCGACCGGGCGGAGCTGGTCTCGGCCAGTCCCGAGGCGCTCTCCAGGGCCCTGGCCGACTGCCCGATCGCGGTGGTCCCCGGCGGACAGGCCGTCGACGCGGCCGGGCGGACCGTCATGCTGGGCCGCAACAGCTCGGACCTCTCGGCGGTGGCGACCGCCGCGACGCTGGGCGCGGACACGTGCGAGCTCTTCTCCGACGTGCCCGGGGTGTGCACCGCCGACCCCCACCTCGTGCCGGAGGCGCGCACCCTGACCCGGATCAGCTACGAGGGAGTGCGCCGGATGTCCCGCCACGGCGCCAAGGTCGTCCACGAGCGCGCCGTGGACTGGGCGGAGCGCGAAGGGGTGCGGCTGCTGTGCCGCCCCTTTCCCTGGAGCCGGGTTCCGGAAGCCGGGACGGCCGTCGGGGCGGGTCCCGCGGCGGCGGCGGTCGTCGTGCTCAAGGACAGCGACGTGTGGTCCTTCCGGTCAGGACGGGAACGCCGGTCGGTGGGCGGACGGCTGCGGGCCGAGGGCCTGACGGTCACCGAGTTCGAGACCACGGACGAGGTGTGTCTGGCGGTGCCCGCCGGGGCGCGGGGCGCGGCCCGGCACGTGCGGACCGCGCGCCTCCTCGACGGTCTGTGCCTGGTCACCACCCTGCGGGCGGACGGCCGGGCCGAACACACCGTGGTGCCGCGACCGGAGGCAGCGGCCGAGGCCCGCAGGCGTCACGGCCTGCTCTACCCGGACACCGCGGACGCCCCGGGACCGGCCGCGCCCCCGCCGCCCAAGGCCCGTTCCGCCCACAGCGACGTCCTCGTCGGCCCGGGAGCCGCCCCCGTGCCGGCCCCCGCGCCGGAGGGAGAGCGCCCCGGCTGACCGGCACGGGCCGCCGCCGGGACGTACCCGCTCAACACTCGATGATGTTGACCGCGAGCCCGCCCCGGGCCGTCTCCTTGTACTTGACGCTCATGTCGGCGCCGGTCTCCTTCATGGTCTTGATGACCTTGTCGAGGGAGACCAGGTGCGAGCCGTCACCGCGCATCGCCATCCGGGCGGCCGTGACGGCCTTCACCGAGGCCATGCCGTTGCGCTCGATGCAGGGGATCTGGACCAGACCGCCGACCGGGTCGCAGGTGAGGCCGAGGTTGTGCTCCATGCCGATCTCGGCGGCGTTCTCGACCTGCTCCGGGCTGCCGCCCAGCACCTCGGCGAGCGCGCCGGCCGCCATGGAGCAGGCCGAGCCGACCTCGCCCTGGCAGCCGACCTCGGCGCCCGAGATGGAGGCGTTCTCCTTGAACAGCATGCCGATCGCCCCGGCCGCGAGCAGGAACCGTACGACCCCGTCCTCGTCGGCGCCCGGCACGAAGTTGATGTAGTAGTGCAGCACCGCGGGGATGATGCCCGCCGCGCCGTTGGTGGGGGCGGTGACCACCCGGCCGCCCGCCGCGTTCTCCTCGTTGACCGCCATCGCGTAGAGGGTGATCCACTCCATCGCGTGGGCCAGCGGATCGCCCTCGGCGCGGAGCTGGCGGGCCGAGAGGGCGGCACGGCGGCGGACCCGCAGCCCGCCCGGCAGGATGCCCTCGCGGGTGATGCCGCGCGAGACGCACGCCTGCATCACGCGCCAGATCCCGAGCAGCCCCTCGCGGATCTCCTCCTCGGTGCGCCAGGCCCGCTCGTTCTCCAGCATCAGGGCGGAGATCGACAGGCCGGTCTCCTTCGTGAGCCGCAGCAGCTCGTCACCCGTGCGGAACGGGTACTTCAGGATCGTGTCGTCGAGCTTGATGCGGTCCTCGCCCACCGCGTCCCCGTCGACCACGAAGCCGCCGCCCACCGAGTAGTACGTCTTCTCCAGGACGAGTCCGCCCGACGCGTCGTACGCGAAGATCGTCATGCCGTTGGCGTGGTACGGCAGGGCCTTGCGGCGGTGCAGGACCAGATCGTCGTCGAAGGAGAAGTCGATCTCGTGCTCGCCGAGCAGCCGGATCCGGCCCGAGGCCTTGATCTGCTCGACCCGCTCGTCGGCGCCCTCCACGTCCACCGTCCGCGGCGAGGCGCCCTCCAGACCGAGCAGCACCGCCTTGGGCGTGCCGTGGCCGTGGCCGGTCGCTCCCAGGGAGCCGTACAGCTCGGCGCGTATCGACGCGACCGGGGCCAGCAGGTCCTCGTTGCGCAGCCGCCGGGCGAACATGCGTGCGGCACGCATCGGACCCACCGTGTGGGAGCTGGACGGGCCGATGCCGATCGAGAACAGGTCGAAGACCGAGATGGCCACGGGAACTCCTTGCTGGTTTCGCCGGACGCCGTTGTCCGACGGAGGTGGTGCGGGACTGCATGGAACGGGGCACCGCGCTCTGCTTCCAGTGTGCGCGGTGCCCCGGATGTCCGTACGAAAACAACCGTACGGGGTGAAAACACAGGACAGAAACCCTGCGGAACTACTTCAGGCCGGGGTACAACGGGTGCTTGTCGGCCAGAGCGGACACCCGGGCCTTCAGGGCGTCCACGTCGGCCGCCCCGAAGGGAGAGGGCGCCTTCAGCGTCTCGGCGATGACGTCCGCGACCTCGGTGAAGTCCTCGGCGGTGAAGCCGCGGGTGGCGAGGGCGGGCGTGCCGATGCGCAGGCCCGAGGTGACCATCGGCGGGCGCGGGTCGTTCGGGATGGCGTTGCGGTTGACCGTGATGCCGACCTCGTGGAGGCGGTCCTCGGCCTGCTGCCCGTCCAGCTCGGAGTTGCGCAGGTCGACCAGGACCAGGTGCACGTCCGTGCCCCCGGACAGGACGTCCACGCCGACGGCCTTCACGTCGTCCTGGACCAGACGCTCGGCCAGGATGCGCGCGCCGTCCAGCGTGCGCTGCTGGCGCTCCTTGAAGTCGTCCGAGGCGGCGACCTTGAAGGAGACGGCCTTGGCCGCGATCACGTGCTCCAGGGGACCGCCCTGGAAGCCCGGGAAGACCGAGGAGTTCAGCTTCTTCGCGAACTCCTTCTTCGCCAGGATGATGCCGCCGCGGGGGCCGCCGAGCGTCTTGTGCGTGGTGGAGGTGACCACGTCCGCGAACGGGACCGGGTTCGGGTGCAGACCCGCCGCGACCAGACCCGCGAAGTGGGCCATGTCGACCCACAGGAGGGCGCCGGCCTCGTCCGCGATCCGGCGGAACTCGGCGAAGTCGAGCTGACGCGGGTACGCCGACCAGCCCGCGATGATCACCTTCGGGCGGTGCTCCTTGGCGAGCCGCTCGACCTCGGCCATGTCGACCAGGCCGGCCTCGTCCACGTGGTACGCGACCACGTCGAACTGCTTGCCGGAGAAGTTCAGCCGCATCCCGTGGGTCAGGTGGCCGCCGTGCGCCAGGTCCAGGCCGAGGATGGTGTCGCCGGGCTGGGCCAGCGCGAACAGCGCGGCCTGGTTGGCGGAGGCACCCGAGTGGGGCTGGACGTTGGCGTACTCGGCGCCGAACAGGTCCTTGACCCGGTCGATGGCGATCTGCTCGGCCACGTCGACGTGCTCGCAGCCGCCGTAGTAGCGGCGGCCCGGGTAGCCCTCGGCGTACTTGTTGGTCAGGACCGAGCCCTGGGCCTCCATGACCGCGACCGGAGCGAAGTTCTCCGAGGCGATCATCTCCAGCGTGGACTGCTGGCGGTGCAGCTCGGCGTCGACGGCGGCGGCGACGTCGGGGTCGAGCTCGTGCAGGGGGGTGTTCATGAGCGACATGCGGGTGACTCCTCAGCCGGCCGTGAAGGCGGTGTACTCGTCGGCGGACATCAGGTCCTCGGGCTCGCCGGCGACGCGCACCTTGAACAGCCAGCCGCCCTCGAAGGGGGCGGAGTTCACCAGGGCCGGGTCGTCCACGACGTCCTGGTTGGCCTCGACGACCTCGCCGTTCACCGGGGAGTACAGGTCGCTGACCGACTTGGTCGACTCCAGCTCGCCGCAGGACTCGCCCGCGGCCACCGTGTCACCGACCGAAGGGAGCTGGGCGTAGACGACATCGCCGAGCGCGTTGGCCGCGAACTCGGTGATGCCGACCGTCGCGACGCCGTCCTCGGCGACCGACAGCCACTCGTGCTCCTTGCTGTAACGCAGCGTCTGGGGGTTGCTCATGACCTGAATTCTCCTGTACGCGGTGGAGTGCTGATGGAGGGAAGCGTGGGTGACCGGGCGGATGTGCCCAGGGTCACGTCCGGCGCCCCGGCGGGCGCCCGTCAGTGCCGGAGCCCCGCGGGGGCATCCGTCAGTGGCGGCGCCCGGAAGGCGTCCGTGTCATGTCCGGCCCCTGCGGACCAGTGTCACTTCTGGCGCTTGTAGAACGGCAGCGCCACGACCTCGTACGGTTCGTGGCTGCCCCGGATGTCGACACCCACACCGGTCGTGCCCGGCGCGGCGTGCGCGGCGTCGACGTACGCCATCGCGATCGGCTTGCCCAGCGTGGGGGAGGGGGCGCCGGAGGTGACCTCGCCGATCACCTCACCGCCGGCGACGACCGAGAACCCGGCGCGCGGCACACGGCGGCCCTCGGCGATCAGGCCGACGAGGACCCGCGGCGGGTTCTGCTCGGCGCGGGCGGCGGCGGCCTCGAGTGCCGCGCGCCCCACGAAGTCGCCGTCCTTCTCGAACTTCACGACCCGGCCGAGGCCGGCGTCGAACGGGGTCAGCGAGGTGGTCAGCTCGTGCCCGTACAGCGGCATGCCCGCCTCCAGGCGCAGCGTGTCGCGGCAGGAGAGACCGCAGGGGACGAGACCGGCCGGGGTGCCCGCGTCGGTCAGGGCCTGCCACACCTTCTCGGCGTCGGCGGGGGCGACGAACAGCTCGAAGCCGTCCTCACCCGTGTAGCCGGTGCGGGCGATCAGGGCCGGGACGCCGGCCACCGTGCCCGGCAGGCCCGCGTAGTACTTCAGGCCGTCGAGGTCGGCGTCGGTGACCGCCTTGAGGATGCCGGGGGACTCGGGGCCCTGCACGGCGATCAGCGCGTACGCGTCACGGTCGTCGCGCACCTCGGCGTCGAAACCGGCGGCGCGCTCGGTCAGGGCGTCCAGCACGACCTGGGCGTTGGAGGCGTTGGCGACGACCATGTAGTGAGCGGAACCGGCCTCGTGCTCGGCGAGCCGGTAGACGATCAGGTCGTCCAGGATGCCGCCGTCCTCCTGGCAGATCATGGTGTAGCGGGCGCGGCCGACGCCGACGGTGGCGATGTTGCCGACCAGCGCGTGGTTCAGGAGGTCCGCCGCCTGAGGTCCGGTGACGGTGATCTCGCCCATGTGGGAGAGGTCGAAGAGACCGGCCTTCGTGCGGACGGCGAGGTGCTCGTCGCGCTCCGAGCCGTAGCGCAGGGGCATGTCCCAGCCCGCGAAGTCGGTCATGGTCGCGCCGAGCGAACGATGCAGGGCATCGAGCGCGGTGTGACGGGGTGCGTTGCTGCTCATCGGTCTGGCTCCCAGGGCATGACGGCGAGGTCGTTCCTCCCCATCTGTCATCGGAACCTGAGAGGTTCATCAAGACCCCACGAATCGGTGGTCCTGACTTGCACCTTGGGTGGGGCCGACGGAGCGGCCCGCTTTTCAGATGTGCCTCGCCCGCGCGGTAACGGTGCCTGAGAGATTCAAGGGAGGGACTTGCTCCTTCGGCGCCCGGGTACACGTACCCAGGACTCTCCCGCGCGGATTCAAGCGGCCGGTATGCAGTTGGCGCGGCCATCATCGCACGCGCTGTCGGATCACGGCAGCCCGCCATCTGTGACCGTGCTGTGGCAGTCCGCGTACGAAAAGAGGAAGCGCCGGGCATTACCTTCTCTTTACACTCGACGGGGATGGGACTCCACATCGAAGGGGAGGACGGTCACGGTGAACAGGACCACGGCGTACGCGACGACCTCGGGTCTCGCACTGCCCGAGCAGCCCGGCGCACCGGCCCGGGAGGCCCGCGGACCGCGTGCCGCGGCCGTCGTGCGGGACCTCCGTGACCGGGTCGGGCACAGTCCGCACGGTCTCCGCTTCGGGGCGCACGACGTGGTCGTGGTCAGCGGACTGCCCGGGAGCGGCAAGTCGACGCTGATGCGGCGGGCCGTGCTGGGCGCGCGCGTCGACTCCCAGGACACCCGCGACCGCTGGGACGGCCGGATGTCCGGGCGCCTGCCGTACGCGCTCTACCGCCCCCTCGTCCGCCTCGCGCACTACGCCGGCCTGCGCCGCGCCCTGCGCGAGGGCGGCGGACTCGTCGTGCACGACTGCGGCACGCAGGCCTGGGTGCGCCGCTGGCTCGCCCGCGAGGCCCGGCGCCGCGGCGGGGCGCTGCACCTGCTGCTGCTCGACGTCACGCCCGGCACCGCGCTGGACGGCCAGCGCGATCGCGGCCGGGGCGTCTCGCGCTACGCCTTCGCCCGCCATCGCGGTGGGGTCGCCCGGCTGCTGCGCTCCGCCGAGCGGGGAGACCTGCCCGAGGGATGCGGCTCCGCGGTGCTGATCGACCGTGACGCGGCGGACGTGCTGCACAGGATCGACTTCGGCCACTGACCGGCAGCGCGCCGCGGGATCGGCTTCGGCCACTGACCCGCCGTGGCGGCCCACTAACCTAACCAGCCGGAACAATGGTTCGAAGCGGACGGTAGACAGATGGACTTTCCGGCACAGGCGCACCCCCATCCGCACGGCGGTTGGCCCGGCAACGAGCTGGAGGAGGTGTTGTCCGCCTCCCTCGGCGTGCCCGGGCCCTCGGCGGCCGCCCGTATCGTCGAGGTGCTCGGCCGCAGCTTCGTGTGGGTGCCGCTGCCCAACGGCGGCGGCCCGCAGAGCGGTCCGCTCGATCTGCCCACGATGGACATCGGCGGGCAGGTCCACGTCCCCGTCTTCAGCTCGGAGGAGCAGTTCCGCCAGGTCGTCGGCGGTCACATGTCGTACACGATCGCGCCCGCCGTGGAGTTCGCCCGCGGGCTCCCCCCGCAGGTCGGCATCGTGGTGAACCCGGACGGCGTGGTCGGCGTGCCGCTGCCGCCGCCTGCCGTCGCCGAGCTGTGCAGGGCCGGGCGGTCCGAGCTGGACGGGGCGGCCAGCGGCGGCCGTGTGCGGCTCTTCGAGCCCGACTGGCAGGACGATCCGATGGACTTCCTGGCCGCTGCCTCGGCGGAGTTCGCCGCCACCGGTGTCGTCCTGAGCGCGCGGCGCTGTCTGGCCAGCGTGGAGGGCGACGCCCCGGTCATGTTCATCGGCGTCGAGCTCTCGGTGTGGGAGGGCGACGCGCGCGCGCTGCCCCTGGACGCCCTGGGCCGCGCCCTCGGCCGGGTCCCGGTGAACATTCCGGTGAACCTGGTTCTTCTCGACGTGGCGCAGGACCCGGTCGGCGAGTGGATGCGGGCGACGGTGCGGCCCTTCTACCAGCACGGTCACTGAACGGCGCGGGTGACGGGGGTGCCCCACGGGTGCGCACGTCCGCCGCGCGGGGCCTCCCGCCGCCCCGCGCGGCGGTTCCCGGCTCTCGACTGCTTCCCCCGGCGGAGCACGATCGCCGCATAAGCTGGTTTCATGGCCTTGTCGAGGTGTTGACGCATGTCGGTAACCGGCGCCTCGGGCGTAAGGGATGAGTTCGTCGTGAATTGTTCGCGAAGGGGCGGTTGAAGGTGAGCGCGTCGGGCACGGCCGCGGCCGGGCAGGTCGAGCACATGCTGCGCCAGGTGACCCCCGGGCGTTATGACGCCTACGAGGCGCTCCTTCGCGCGCTCGCGACCCCGTCGTCCGGCCAGGTGTGGATGCTGCTGTGGCACGGCCAGGCCGGCTCCCCGGACGCCCAGTACGGCAACATGCAGGTGGACGGCTTCGGTTACGCGCCCTGCGTCACCTCCGCCCAGGAGCTCTCGGCCAGTGGCTGGAACCGCAGTTACGAGGTCGTGGACGGGCTGGACGTCGCCCGCACCCTGTACCCGGACCACTTCGGCCTCTGGCTCAACCCGCACGCCCCGAACGGTGGCCTCGGCATTCCGTGGCTGGATCTGCGCCGTATCGCCACAGGCCTGGAGCGGCAGCCCGCGGGCCCGCTGCGACTGTCCGAACCGGCCATCGAGATCCCGCAGTTCTACGCCCTGATCACGCAGAACGCCCATCTGACCCCGGCCGTACGGTCGTTGCGCCGGGCCTGGGTCCAACCCACGCTCGGGGCGCCGTATTTGGCCATCGGCCTGGATGTGTACGACACCTCGCCGCCCGCCGTCGACTCGGTGCGGGCGATGATGCAGCAGTCCATCGGCGCGGTTCCGGACGGCCTGCCCGTCTCCACCGTCGCGATGTCGGACGAGTTCGATCCGGTGGCGATGTGGCTGCGTGCGAACGCACGCCCGTTCTACGACCGCGAGGCGCACGCCGCTCCGGCGCAGGCGCCGACCGCGGGCGGTTACGGCTATCCGCCGGCCCGCGGCGGCTACTGAGGGCGTCCCGAATCCCGGACCTGTCGGATGCCAGTGCGAGAACGGCTGGCATCATGATTCTGCACACGGCCTTCACGAGGCGTGCGTTCCATGCTGCTGACCTGCGGGGAAGCGGACAGATGCGCCGATTGTCCCATTTTGGCGGGACTTCTGATCAAAAAGACTCTTTCGAGGCCTTCGAGCTCAATTGGCAGTCGTCCGACTCCCGTTACCCACTGTTCGGATAACGGAATCCCCCAACAAGCATCACGGTTGCGCATAGTTTCTCCATGAGGCCTGGCAACTGATCGTGGCGGCACTGAAGACTCGCCCATCAGACACGGGGTTGTCGATCCTGTGAGCGAGTGCAAGCCGAATCATCAGCCGGGTCACCGGACCGCACCATCTGCGGTCAACTTCCCGGCGAGCAAGTGAACCAAGCCGCAGACAGCGGCAGTCGTAGGCCGGTCACCACCGGCGAGAGGGGTCGGGTCACTGTGACCGCACCGATCGAGACCACCGCGGCGGCGTCGGAGGCTCAGCCTGAGGCTGTGCTTGCCGGAGCCGGCAAGGGGCGGATCGAGGGCCGTTCCCTGGGACAGATCGCCTGGACGCGCTTCAAGCGCGACAAGGTGGCGGTCGCCGGCGGTGTCATCGTCGTCCTGCTCATCCTGATGGCCATCCTCGCCCGGCCCATCCAGTCGATGCTGGGGCTGGACCCGAACGCCTTCCACCAGGACCTGATCGACGCCAACACCTCGCTGCCCAAGGGCGGGATGGGCGGCATGAGCGCGGACCACCCGCTCGGTGTCGACCCGAAGTTCGGCCGTGACCTCGCCACCCGCCTCCTGGAGGGCTCCTGGGTGTCGCTGGTCGTCGCCTTCGGCGCCACCATCCTGTCGAACGTGATCGGCGCGATCCTGGGCGTCGTCGCGGGCTTCTACGGCGGGCGCGTCGACTCGATCATCAGCCGCCTGATGGACACCTTCCTCGCCTTCCCCCTCCTGCTCTTCGCGATCGCCATCTCCGCCACCCTGCAGGGCGGCGCCTTCGGCCTCGAAGGGCTCCCGCTCCACCTGAGCGTGCTGATCTTCGTGATCGGCTTCTTCAACTGGCCCTACCTGGGCCGCATCGTGCGCGGTCAGACCCTGGCCCTGCGCGAGCGGGAATTCGTGGACGCCTCCCGGGGCATGGGGGCCAAGGGCCCGTACATCCTGTTCCGGGAGCTGCTGCCCAACCTGGTCGGCCCGATCATCGTCTACTCGACGCTGCTCATCCCGACCAACATCCTCTTCGAGGCTTCCCTGAGCTTCCTCGGGGTCGGTATCCAGCCCCCGCAGGCATCCTGGGGCGGCATGCTCCGTGAAGCGGTCACCTACTACGAGGTCGACCCGCAGTTCATGATCGTGCCCGGCCTCGCCATCTTCGTGACCGTCCTCGCCTTCAACCTTCTGGGCGACGGTCTCCGCGACGCTCTCGACCCGCGCAGCCGCTGATGCCTGACGGTCACCGAGAGATCACCAAGTTTCCGACAATGGAGGGGAACCCGCCCATCATGCGTAGGTCAACGCTGGCCGCCATTGCGGCCATCGGCTCCGCGAGTCTGCTCGTTGCAGGCTGCAGCAAGGCCGATGACAACAAGAACACCGACAACACGAAGTCAGCTGGGGCCAACGCAGCGACCAAGGACGTCGTCAACGCCTCCACCAAGAAGGGGGGCACGGTCACGTACGAGTACTCGGACGTGCCGGACTCCTTCGACCCGGGCAACACGTACTACGCGTACATGTACAACCTCAGCCGCCTGTACGCGCGCCCGCTGATGACGTTCCAGCCCGGCGCCGGCGAGAAGGGCAACACCCTTGTCCCGGACCTCGCGGCCTCCAAGGGTGTCCCGAGCGACGGCGGCAAGACCTGGACGTACAAGCTGCGTTCGGGCCTGAAGTACCAGGACGGCTCCGCGATCACGTCCAAGGACGTCAAGTACGCGGTCGAGCGCTCCAACTTCGCGCGTGACGTGCTCTCCCTCGGTCCGAACTACTTCCAGCAGTTCCTCGTGGGCGGCGACAAGTACAAGGGTCCCTACAAGGACAAGAGCGCCAAGGGCCTCTCGTCCATCGAGACCCCGGACGACACCACCGTCGTCTTCCACCTGAAGACGGCCTTCCAGGAGTTCGACTACCTGGTCGCCTCGCCGCAGACGGCTCCGGTCCCGCAGGCCAAGGACAACGGCGTCGACTACGTCAAGAACATCGTGTCCTCGGGCTCGTACAAGTTCCAGAGCTACGCCGACGGCAAGCAGGCCGTCCTCGTGCGCAACGAGAACTGGGACGCGGCGACCGACCCGCTGCGCAAGCAGTACCCGGACAAGATCGTCGTCAACCTGAAGGTCAACGCCGAGACGATCGACAAGGACGTCCTCGCGGGCGACGCGATCGACCTCGGTGGTGGCGGTGTCCAGGCCGCGACCCAGGCGGACGTGCTCACCTCCGCCGCCAAGAAGGCCAACACGGACAACACCTACGGTGGCCGTCTGGTCTACATGGCGATCAACACCAAGGTGAAGCCGTTCGACAACGTCGCGTGCCGCAAGGCCGTGCAGTTCGCGATCGACAAGGTCTCGGTCCAGACGGCCGAGGGCGGCCCGATCCGCGGCGACATCGCCTCCACGGTTCTCCCGCCGGACATCCCGGGCTACGCCAAGTCGGACGTCTACGCGTCCGCCGGCAACACGGGTGACGCCGCCAAGGCCAAGGAGCAGCTCAAGGCCTGTGGCAAGGAGAGCATCAACACCAACATCTCCGCGCGCAGCGACCGCCCGCAGGAGATCGACGCCGCCACGGCGATCATCGCCTCGCTGAAGAAGGCCGGCATCAACGCCAGCCTGAAGCAGTACCCGTCGGGCAAGTACTTCACCGACTACGCGGGTGTCCCGAAGTTCACCGAGAAGAACAACATCGGTCTGATCATGATGCAGTGGGGTGCCGACTGGCCTTCCGGCTACGGCTTCCAGCAGCAGATCCTGAACGGTTCCGCGATCGGCGCTTCCGGTAACACCAACCTGTCGCAGTACGACAACAAGGACGTCAACGCCCTCCTCGAGAAGGCGATCGGCACGGAGGACCCCGCCGCGCGGAACGCCCTCTACACCGAGATCGACAAGAAGACCATGGACGACGCCGTCCTCGTGCCGCTGACCTACTTCAAGGTTCTGCTGGCCCGCCCGCAGTACGCGACCAACCTGGTCTCCACGGCGGCCTTCAGCGGTCAGTACGACTACCTCAACATCGGCACCACGAAGAAGTAGCCCCGGAAGGCAGGTGAAGGCATTGGTGCCCGCGGGCTCAGCCCGCGGGCACCAGCGCCGATCCCCGTGATTTCGTACATCCTCCGTCGGACGGCAGCGGCAGCGATCCTGCTCCTGGTCGTCTCCGCGGTCACCTTCGCCATCTTCTTCCTGCTGCCCAGACTGGCCGGCCAGACGCCCGACCAGCTCGCGCAGCAGTACATCGGGAAGAGCCCGACGAAGGCCGACATCATCGCGGTCAAGCACAACCTCGGTCTGGACCAGCCCGTCTACGTCCAGTACTGGCACTTCATCAAGGGGATCGTCAGCGGCGCTACCTACGACCTGGGTCCCACCACGGCGCACTGTGACGCGCCGTGCTTCGGGTACTCCTTCAAGACCCACCAGGCCGTCTGGCCGGACCTCACCTCGCGTCTTCCGGTGACCCTGTCGCTCGCCGCGGGTGCCGCGGTGCTGTGGCTGCTGTCCGGTGTGGCCGCGGGTGTGATCTCCGCCCTCAAGCCGCGTTCGATCTTCGACCGCGCCTTCATGGGCATCGCGCTCGCCGGTGTCTCGCTGCCCATGTTCTTCACGGGCAACCTGGCGCTGCTGCTCTTCACCGTCAACTGGCCGATCTTCGGCCGCACCTATGTCCCGCTCACCGAGAACCCCGCGGAATGGGCCAACACCCTCTTCCCCGCGTGGTGTTCTCTGGCGCTCCTGTACTCCGCCATCTACGCGCGGCTCACCCGCTCGGGCATGCTGGAGACGATGAACGAGGACTTCATCCGCACGGCCCGCGCCAAGGGCCTGCGCGAGCGCAAGGTCGTGGTCCGGCACGGACTGCGCGCCGCTCTCACCCCGATCATCACCGTCTTCGGCATGGACCTCGGTCTGTTGCTCGGCGGTGCCGTGATCACCGAATCCGTGTTCTCCCTGCACGGCATCGGCCAGTACGCGGTGCAGGGCATCACCGACAACGACCTGCCGAAGATCCTCGGTGTGACTCTTCTCGCCGCGCTCTTCGTCGTCGTGGCAAATCTTCTGGTGGACCTGCTGTACGCCGCCGCCGACCCGCGGGTGAGGCTCTCGTGACCGAACTTTCCAAGACCGGCGCCGCTGTCGGCGAGCCCGTCTCCTCGCCCTCGGACGCTCCCAAGGCGTTCCTCGAAGTGCGCGACCTCAAGGTCCACTTCCCGACCGACGACGGTCTGGTCAAGTCCGTCGACGGGCTCAGCTTCTCGGTGGAGAAGGGCAAGACCCTCTGCGTCGTGGGCGAGTCGGGTTCCGGCAAGTCCGTCACCTCGCTGGCGATCATGGGCCTGCACCGTCTCGGCGCGCGCGGCAAGAACGTCCGGATGTCGGGCGAGATCTGGCTCGACGGCAAGGAACTGGTCAACGCCCACCCGGACGAGGTGCGCAAGCTCCGCGGCCGCGAGATGGCGATGATCTTCCAGGACCCGCTGTCCGCGATGCACCCGTACTACACGATCGGCAACCAGATCGTGGAGGCGTACCGCACCCACCACAAGGTCAGCAAGAAGGTCGCCCGCACACGGGCGATCGAGATGCTCGACCGTGTGGGCATCCCCGAGCCGGGCAAGCGCGTCGACAGCTACCCGCACGAGTTCTCGGGCGGTATGCGCCAGCGCGCGATGATCGCGATGGCGCTCGTCAACAACCCCGAGCTGCTCATCGCGGACGAGCCGACGACCGCCCTCGACGTCACCGTCCAGGCGCAGATCCTCGACCTCATCCGCGACCTGCAGAAGGAGTTCGGCTCCGCGGTCGTCCTCATCACCCACGACCTGGGTGTGGTGGCCGAGATCGCCGACGACGTCCTCGTGATGTACGGCGGCCGGTGCGTCGAGCGCGGCACCGCAGAGCGGGTCTTCGAGCAGCCGCAGCACCCCTACACCTGGGGTCTGCTCGGCTCGATGCCCCGTATCGACCGTGAGACGTCCGAGCGGCTCATCCCCGTCAAGGGCCAGCCGCCGAGCCTCATCAACGTCCCCTCGGGCTGCGCGTTCCACCCGCGCTGCCCGTACGCGGACCTGCCCAAGGGCAATGTCACCCGCACCGTGCGCCCCGAACTGCAGCTCGTTGGCAGCGGCCACTACACCGCCTGCCACCTCTCGCAGGAGGACCGCACGCGGATCTGGACCGAAGAGATTGCGCCGAAGCTGTGAGTGAGAACAACAAGACGGATGGCGCCGGCGCGGTGATTCCGCAGCAGGCCGCCGCTCCCGCGCACCGCGCGAAGTCCTCCGAGAGCAGCGAGGTCCTCCTCCGGGTCCAGGGGCTGCAGAAGCACTTCCCCATCCGGAAGGGCGTTCTCCAGCGTCAGGTCGGTGCGGTCAAGGCCGTCGACGGCATCGACTTCGAGGTCCGCAAGGGCGAGACGCTCGGCGTCGTCGGCGAGTCCGGCTGCGGCAAGTCGACCATGGGCCGGGTCATCACCCGTCTCCAGGACCCGACCGGCGGCACCATCGAGTTCGAGGGCCGGGACATCACCCGTCTCGGCGCCTCGAAGATGCGTCCGCTGCGCCGTGACATCCAGATGATCTTCCAGGACCCGTACGGGTCGCTGAACCCCCGTCACACCATCGGCTCGATCGTCTCGGCGCCCTTCCGGCTCCAGAACGTGGAGCCCGAGGGCGGTGTGAAGAAGGAGGTCCAGCGGCTCCTGGAGCTGGTGGGTCTGAGCCCCGAGCACTACAACCGCTACCCGCACGAGTTCTCCGGCGGTCAGCGCCAGCGCATCGGCATCGCCCGCGCGCTCGCCCTGAAGCCGAAGCTGGTCGTGGCGGACGAGCCGGTCTCGGCCCTCGACGTGTCGATCCAGGCGCAGGTCGTGAACCTGATGGACGACCTGCAGTCCGAGCTCGGTCTGACGTACGTGATCATCGCTCACGACCTCTCCGTCGTGCGCCATGTCTCGGACCGCATCGCGGTGATGTACCTCGGCAAGATCGTCGAGCTCTCCGACCGCGCCTCGCTGTACCAGGCGCCGATGCACCCGTACACCAAGGCCCTGATGTCGGCCGTGCCGGTGCCGGACCCCAAGCGCCGGGGCGCCAAGAGCGAGCGGATCCTGCTCAAGGGTGACGTTCCCTCGCCGATCGCGCCGCCCAGCGGCTGCCGGTTCCACACCCGGTGCTGGAAGGCCACGCAGGTCTGCACGACGACCGAGCCGCCGCTCATCGAGCTGAAGCCCGGTCAGCGCGTCGCCTGCCACCACCCGGAGAACGCCCCGGACCAGGCTCCGCAGGACATCGTCCTGCTCTCGGCCGCCCGCGAAGCGGTCGAGCTGGTGTCCGGTGTGGAGTCCGCCGAGGTGTCGGGTACGGCTCCGGCCGAGCTCGCCGCCGAAGGTGACGAGGCCGGCAAGGCGTCGGACACCGCCACCGGTGACGAGGCCGGCTCCACGAAGGACTCCGCGGTTGCGGAAGCCGATCGTCAGGAGTCAACCGGCAAGTAGGCCGTGACGACTTGGCAAAGTCATGAACATGCCCGAGCGGGAGAGTGCAGAGTCCTGCGTGACCGTCTGATCGGAAACGATCGGCACACGTACGAAAGGGACGCGAAATGGCACTCTCCCGTTCGGCACGTTTAGGCGCGCTCGCCACAGCGGCGGCCTCCTTCCTCCTCGTCGCCGCCTCCTCCGCCCCCACCCCCGGCGCGGACGGCATCGGTGACACGTACTTCCCCCAGCTCGGCAACGGCGGCTTCGACGCCCGCCACTACGCCCTCGACGTGGCGTACGACCCCGGCACCGACCGCCTCGACGGCGTCACGACCCTCACCGCCCGCGCCACCCGGAACCTGTCCGCCTTCGACCTGGACCTCCAGAAGCTGGACGTCACGAAGGTCGAGGTGAACGGCAGAAGAGCCCACTTCACGCGGGAGGGCGACGAGATCCGCGTCACCCCGCGCGGCCCGCTGGCCAGAGGCAAGAACTTCACGGTGACCGTCACCTACGGCGGGGTCCCCGAGCCGCTCAACGGCCCGATCGTGTTCGGCTCCGACTACGGGTGGATGAAGACCGCGGACGGCGTGTTCGTCGCCTGCGAGCCCAACGCGGCCTCCACCTGGTTCCCCTCCAGCGACCACCCCTCCGACAAGGCGACCTACGACATCCGCATCACGGCCCCCAAGGGCCTGACGGCGGTCTCCAACGGACGCCTGATATCGACCCGCGACAAGGGCGCCTCCACGGTCACCCACTGGCGCGAGAGCCGGCCCATGGCCACCTACCTCGCGACGGCGACCATCGGGACGTTCGACGTGAAGACCGGCACCACCCCGGGCGGTACGCCGATCTACGTCGCGATCGACCCGGTGCTGGCCAACAGCAACAGCGTCGACGTGTACGCCGTCACCGCCGAGGCGACCGACTACTGGTCGCAGGTGTTCGGGCCGTACCCGTTCGAGGAGACCGGCGCCATCGTCGACGACATGCCCGAGGCGGGCTTCTCGCTGGAGGTCCAGTCGAAGCCCGCGTACTCGGCGGTGCGGTCGGAGACGACGATCGTGCACGAGCTCGCCCACCAGTGGTTCGGCGACTCGGTGTCGGTGGCGCACTGGAAGGACATCTGGCTCAACGAGGGCTTCGCCACCTACGCGCAGTGGCTGTGGGCCGAGCACAAGGGCACCCGCTCGGCGCACGACTCGTTCCTCGCCGGCTACAACCAGCGGCCCGCGGACTCCGCCTTCTGGCAGACCACGGTCGGCGATCCGCAGCGCGACACGATGTTCGCCTCGGCGGTCTACCAGCGGGGCGCGATGACGCTCCAGACGCTGCGCGAGCGCATCGGCGACACCGCCTTCTTCAAGCTGCTGCCCGCCTGGACGAAGCTGCACCGGTACGGCAACGCCGACACCGCCGACTTCATCGCCCTCGCCGAGAAGGTCTCCGGGCAACAGCTCGACGATCTCTTCCAGACCTGGCTGTTCACCACAGGCAAGCCGACCCTCTAAACCTTCCTTCGTAAGGCGCACACCCCGCGACAGGTGAGAATGTGGGGGTGTTCCAGCAACTGTTCAGCCCCTCCGTCCAGCACACGCTCGATCTGATCGGCATCTTCGTCTTCGCGATCTCCGGCGCCCTGCTGGCCGTCCGCAAGAACTTCGACGTCTTCGGCATCGCCGTCCTCGCGGAGATCACCGCGCTGGGCGGAGGGCTGCTGCGCGACATCATCATCGGTGCCGTACCCCCGGCCGCCTTCACCGACCTGGGGTACTTCACCACACCGCTCGTCGCCGCCCTGCTCGTGTTCTTCCTGCACCCGCAGGTCGAGCGCATCCAGGTCGGTGTGAACGTCTTCGACGCGGCCGGGCTCGGACTGTTCTGTGTCACCGGCACCGTCAAGGCGTACGACTACGGGCTCGGCCTGACCGCCTCCGCCGCCCTCGGCCTCGCGACCGCCGTGGGCGGCGGTGTGCTGCGTGACGTCCTCGCCAACGAGACCCCCTCCCTGCTGCGCTGGGACCGTGACCTCTACGCGGTCCCGGCGATGGTCGGCGCCACGATGGTGGTGCTCTGCATCCGCTACGACGCGCTCACCCCGTTCACCAGCGGTCTCGCCATCGTCACGGCCTTCGTGCTGCGCCTGTTCGCGATGCGGTACCACTGGCGAGCTCCGCGCGCGTGGAACCGCCGCTCGACGGTGCGGGAGGAAGAGACTTCCTGACGCCCGCCGCGTTCGCCGTGCCTCCGGCGTCCCGGGTGCCCCCGGCGTCCGCGGCGCCTCCCGCGTCCGCGGTGCCTCCCCTGCCCCCGTCGAACTGCTCGGTCAGCCAGCGGAACACCTCCGGGAGCTGCGGCCGCCACAGCCCCATGTCGTGGCCGCCCGCGCTGCGCGGCAGCAGCACCACGTCCACGCTCGTCGGCGGCTCCGCGATCGACTGGATCGCCGTGCCCGCCTGGTAGCCGTCACCGGACTCGCCGGAGAAGTAGAGGGCGATCCGGGGGTGGACGCGCTCGGATCGCAGCAGCAGGTAGGGGTTGTTGCGCCGGCGCAGTTCTAGGCTGCGCCCGGCGAGTGAACTGCGCTCGCCCTTCGGGTCGTTGTAGCCGGACATGCTCACCGCGGCCCGGTAGCGGTCGGGGTGGGCGACGGCCAGCTTGGTGGCGCAGTGCGCCCCGGCCGAGTATCCGGCCGCGGCCCAGCCGCGCGGGGCGGGCTCGGCGCGGAAGTTGTCCATGACCATCCGCGGCACGTCGACGCTGAGCCAGCTCTCCGCGTTCACCGTCCCCGGGATGTTCGCGCAGCCGGTGTCCGCCCTGGCCAGCAGGTTGGTGCGCGGCGCGACCAGGATGAACGGCGCGACCCGGCCGTCGAGCATCATCGGCCGCAACTGCTCGTGCACCCGCAGGGATCCGAACCAGGCCTTGGCGGAGCCCGGGTATCCGGGCAGCAGCTCCACGACGGGGAACGTCCGGTGCCGGTAGGCGGGTTCGTCGTACTGCGGCGGCAGCCAGACGTAGACCTCGGCGTTCACCCCCGACACCCGTCCCCTCAGGTCCGTGACGCGCACCCCGCCGGCCTGCCGCATGCGCGGTCCCTGGGCCGGACGGAAGGTCTGCCGCATCCGGGGCAGGTCCTTCAGCGAGATCCCACCGGTGCCGTCCGCGCCGAGATCGGCGGCCTGCTGGACATGGTTTCCGGTGCCGAGGAGGTCGGCCCAGTCGTCGTACAGGTTGTTGGCGTTGTTCACGAGGACGAACACCAGGCTGATCGCCGTCCCCTGGGCGAAGAGCAGCATCAGGAGCCGGGCCACGGCGCGCACCGGCGCCGGTCCGGGCACCCGGGACCACAGGACCAGGGGCAGGAGGAGGGCGACGGCGCACAGTACGAAGGAGGTCAGGAGGAACGATGTCCCGGTGAGGCTCATGTCCCATCAGAGGAGAACTCGGACCGATTGGTCACGGAAGATTGCGGACACTTGACAAGAAATTGCCGAATCCTCACCTGGATGGCCGGACTGCGGCCGTGTCCGTGCGCCCGAACGAGTGAAAGCTACCGCTTAGTAATTTCCTGTTGTACCGTTCATGTATGCCAGAAGCAGCTTCGGTACAGGCCGTACGGGCCACGATCGGCGACAGCGAGTTCGACCGGGACACCGCCGTCACCCCGCGCGGGAACGGGGTCTACGACGTCGATCTCTCCGCCGGGTGGACGATCATCAGTGCCGTCAACGGCGGCTATCTGCTGGCCGTCCTCGGCCGCGCGCTCGCCGACGCCCTCCCGCACTCCGACCCCTTCACG
Source organism: Streptomyces sp. NPDC005070 (assembly GCF_053600395.1). Classification (NCBI taxonomy): domain Bacteria; kingdom Bacillati; phylum Actinomycetota; class Actinomycetes; order Kitasatosporales; family Streptomycetaceae; genus Streptomyces; species Streptomyces sp. NPDC005070. The sequence goes on from NZ_JBSFZS010000075.1 coordinate 31,586, forward strand.
GTCTCCGCGCACTATCTGACCGCGTCCCAGCCGGGCCCCGCGGTCGTCCGCACGGAGGTCGTACGCACCGGCCGGACGCTGTCGACCGGCCAGGCCTCCCTCTTCCAGTACGACGACGAGGGCCGCGAGATCGAGCGCATCCGCGTGCTCGCCTCGTACGGCGACCTCGGCTCCCTGCCCGACGACGTCCGCACGACCGCGCTGCCGCCGGCGATCCCGCCCATGGACCAGTGCTTCGGCCCGCAGGACGCCCCCGCCCCCATCCCCGGCAGCTCGGCGATCACCGACCGGCTGTTCCTCAAGCTCGACCCCGCGACCCTCGGCTGGGCGCTCGGCGCTCCGTCCGGGAAGGGCGAGATGCGGTCGTGGTTCGGACTCGCCGACGGCCGGGACGCGGACCCGCTCTCGCTGCTCCTCGCCGTCGACGCGCTGCCGCCGACGGCCTTCGAGATCGGCCTCTCCGGCTGGGTGCCGACCGTCGAGCTGACCGTGCACGTCCGGTGCCGCCCGGCACCCGGCCCGCTGCGCGTGTCGATCACCACCCGCAACCTCGCCGGGGGCTTCCTGGAGGAGGACGCGGAGGTCTGGGACAGCGAGGACCGTCTGGTCGCCCAGTCCCGCCAGCTCGCCCGCGCCCGCCTCGGCTGACCGGCCCCGATCGTCCGCGCACCGGCCCGAAGCCGTGAGCGCGGCGGGGGCCGTCCGCGGCGCGCTCGCCGTCCCGGGGGCACCCCTCCTGCCGGGGGTGCCCCCGGGACGGTGTCCCGCGCCGTCCGTCAGGCGGTCACCAGCGGGCGGCGGCCCGTCCAGGCCGCCAGCCGCCCGTAGGCGTCGGCGCCCTCGGGAACCGGCACCACGGCGCCGAACGGCAGACCGGGATACTCGCGCCCCTCGTCGGGCAGCACGCGGGCGGCGATCGTGAGCGCGAACTCGGCCAGTTCCGGATCGAGTTCGAGGGGCCGTCCCAGCGCCTCCGCGAGGTCCCAGGTGTGGGTCACCGCCTCCATCACGTACCCGGCGAGGGCGATCCGTCCGGTCGCCTCGCCCCAGGGCACCCGCACCGCCGCGTCCAGCCGCGTGTCGTCCGCCCACGCCACGCGGACCTGCTCCTTGGCCTCGTCGTACGCGGCGCTCCAGCCGTCGTCCGGCACGCCGTCGGCGAACGGCCGCACCGCGAGCCCGTCGCCGCCCGCCCCGATCACGGCGATCCGCCGGGTGCCGCCGACCAGGTGCGACAGCAGCAGACGTACGTCGAACTCGGCGCACGGAGTGACACCGTCCAACTGCTCCGGCCGGACGGCCGCGATCAGCGACGCGATCTGAGCGGCGGCGCGGGCGTACAGAGGGCGGGGGTCCATCGCGTTCATGACTACCTCTTCCGTGTCTCGGTGTGCCCTCACTCTCGACGCATAACCTGACAGTTTCCGTCAACATTTGTGCGGGCCCGGCGCGGGCGCGATCCTGGGCGCGTGAAGTCCGACCGCCTGCTCTCGATCCTGCTGCTGCTCCAGACACGCGGCCGCGTCCCGGCCCGCGAACTCGCCGACCGGCTGGAGGTGTCGGTGCGCACCGTGTACCGGGACGTCGAGGCCCTGTCCGCCTCCGGCGTCCCCGTCTACGCCGAACGCGGGCGGCACGGCGGCATCGAGCTGCTCGCCGGATTCCGTACGGACGTCACGGGACTGACCGCGGACGAGTCCCGGTCGCTGTTCATCCTGGCCGCGCAGGGCGCGCACGCCGCCCTCGGCCTGGACGCGGCGCTCGCCTCGGCGCTGCGCAAGGTGATGGCCGCGCTGCCCGCACCCTTCAGGCCCGCCGCCGAGGTCGCCGGCCGGCGGGTCCTCGTCGACGCCACGCGCTGGAAGGGCGGTCCCCTGCGGACCGTCGATCTGGACGTGTTGCAGGACGCCGTCTTCTCCGACCGCCGGCTCCGGCTGCGCTACCGCCACGGCGGCGAGGCCGAACCGCGCACCTACACCGTCGACCCGTACGGCCTCGTCTCGAAGGCCGGTGTCTGGTACCTGGTCGCCGACCGGCGCGGCGCGCCGCGGCTGTTCCGCGCCGACCGCGTCCGCTCGGCCACCCTGCTGCCGGACCCGGTGCGGCGCCGTCCAGGCGTCGAACTCGCCGACGCCTGGGAGGTGCTGCGCCGTCAGGTCGAGGAGCGGCCGGGTGGTGTCGATGTCACGGTTCGGGTACGGCGCTCCCGCCTCGACATGTTCGTACGCCTCCACGCGGCCTCCCTCGCCGAGTTGCCCGAGGACGACGGCACCGGCGAGTGGGTCACCGCGCGCCTCGTCCTCGGCTCGGTGCGCGAGTCCCGCACGCTGCTGGCCTTCGGGGACGCGGTGGAGGTCCTCGCTCCGGCCGAGGCGCGCCGGGAGCTGGCCGCGACGGCCGCGGCCATCGGGGCGGTGTACGAGGGGGATTGAGCACCCGGCGCCGGGGCCGCGCCGGGACCGTGCCAGGGCCGTGCCGAGGTCGCGCCGGGGCTGTGCCGCACAGCAAGACACAGCTTCGGCACAGCGCGGCCCTACGTGGATCTGGTCCGCTGTCTCCCGCTCGTCCGGCTCTCGTCGGCCGATCCACGTGACTTGACTGGGAGTTGCCCCAATGAACCGTCGTGCACGACTCGTTCCCCTCGTCGCCGTCCTCGCGCTCTCGCCCCTCCTGGCGGCCTGTGGCTCCGGTGACTCGTCGTCCTCGGACGGCACCACGTCCGGCGAGCAGAACTGCACCCGCCCGTCCGGGATGCCGAGCGGCGGGCCCGGGGGCCGCCCCAGCGGCGCTCCCACGGGCATGCCCTCGCGGTCCGGCACCCCCTCGGGCATGCCCACCGGGAAGGCGCCGTCCGGGTTCCCCTCGGGCATGCCGAGCGGCGCCCCCGGCGGTGGCGCGGGCGGCGGTCAGGGCGGCGGCTGCGGCGGCCCTGGGGGCAGCCAGACGGGCCAGGGCCAGGGCTGAGCCCGGGGGCCCGGGCAGGCCGACCCCACGGAGCCGACTCCCCGCACCCCGTACCGGTCTTGCCGAGTCCCGGGTGGGGCCGCTCCCCGGCCCCGTACCGGTCTTGCCGAGTCCCGGGTGGGGCCGCTCCCCGGGCCTCGTGCCGGTCTTGCCGAACCCCGGCCGGGGCCGCTCCCCGAGACTCGAATCGGCCCTGCCGAATCCCGGCCGGGGCCGACGGGCTGAACCGTGGCCGTGCTCCGCTCCGAGCTTCTTGCGGCGCAGACCCGTGCCGGGAGGGGGCGGGGTCGCGGCCGCCGACCGGTTGCCGTGGCCCCGTGCCCGGGGCTGCGGCCGCCGGCCGGTCGCCGCGGCGGTCAGCCGAGCCAGTGGCGGCGGCCGATGCTGATCAGCCGCATCTGGCGGCTCGCCACCCCGGCCACCCGTTCGCGTTCCGCCTCGGAGCCGTCCAGCGCCTCCAGGAACGCCGAGGCCGCCATCAGCATGTGGTCGACATACAGGCCGGCCAGCATCAGCAGATCGCCGTCGCTCCATCCCGCCGACTCGGGGTGCTCGGCCAGCGCGTCCCTGACCTCCTCGGCGAACCGGGCCAGTTGCTCGCGGATCGCCTCCCGTACCGGAGCGACGCCGCCGTGCCGCTCGCGCGCGATGAAACGGACGTGCGCCGGATGCGCCGCGACGTGGTGGGCGATCAGTTCCACGGCGCGGGCGATGCGTTCGTCGCTGTCCCCGGCCGTGGTCAGCGTGTCCTCGATCATCGGGTGCAGGCTTCCCAGCGCCTCCTCGACCAGCGCCGCCCCCAGATCCGCCGTCGAGCGGAAATGCCGGTAGAAGGCGGTCGGGGCCACTCCGACGGCACGGGTGACCTCGCGCAACCCCAGGCTGCTCAGGCTCTGATCCTCCAGAAGCCCCAACGCGGCGTCCAGCAGTGCCTGTCGGGTCTTCTGCTTCTGCGCCTGACGGATGCCGAGAGTGTGACTCATGCCATGCAGTTAACAACTGTTCTCTGGAATTGAAAAGCCGTGGGGCACGTTAGACTCAAGAGTCAGTGAACAAGTGTTACTACAACCGTTCACTGAGCCGTCAAGTCCCGGAAACATCGGGCCCTCACCGTTGAGGTGCCGGACGTTCCGGGACCGGACTTCGAGACTTCTTCGAGAGGCATCCCATGCTGTTCCTCGTCGCCGCACTCCTGCTGCTCGGCGTTGTGATGGGCTCCGTGGCGCACGCGCCGCTGAGCCTCACCCTCGCCGCCGCGGCCGTCATCGGCGTCTGGCTGATCGTCTTCGCGCTGCGCGAGCGCGGGGCCCGCCGGCGCCACTCCTCCGCCAACTGACCGTTGGCCCCGCGCCTTTGCCGACCGGCCGTTGGTCCAACCCTTTCACCGACTGACCGTTGGGAGCTGACTCACATCATGGAACTCACCGCGCGCACCACCGGCACCACCCGCTCCACCCGCACGGCCCCCACCACCGCCGCGCCCCGCACCACCGGCGCCGACCGCACCACCGGCGCCGACCGCACCGCCGAAGCCGTGCGCACCCCCGGTGCCGACGGGACCGTCCGCGCCACGCGCCGGACCGGCGTCAAGGACACCGACGGCATGGCCGTGGCCTCCTTCGTCCTCGGCCTGCTCGGCCTGCTCGTGCTGAACCTCTTCCTGGGCCCCATCGCCATCGTCCTCGCCTCCGTCGCCCTCTGGCGCGGCACGGCCCGCCGGGGCCGCGCCTTCCTCGGACTCGGTCTGGGGATCGCCGACCTGGTCGTCCTGGTCGCCTTCATGCAGGTCGACAACACGGTGTCCTGGAGCTTCTGAGGTCACCTGGACGGCCAAAGGGCCGGGGGGCCGAGGAGAGGGGAAGCGGGCCCGTAGAATCGAGCCCACCATGGCTTACCTCGACCACGCCGCGACCACCCCCATGCTTCCCGAGGCAGTAGAGGCACTGACCGCCCGACTGAGCGTCACGGGTAACGCCTCCTCCCTCCACGCCGCCGGCCGCACCGCGCGGCGCGCGGTCGAGGAGGCCCGCGAGACCCTGGCGGACTCCCTCGGCGCCCGCCCCAGCGAGGTGGTCCTCACCTCCGGCGGCACCGAGGCCGACAACCTCGCGGTGAAGGGCCTGTACTGGTCCCGCAGAGACGCGGATCCGGCCCGCACCCGCGTGCTGGCGAGCCCCGTCGAGCACCACGCCGTTCTCGACGCGGTCCACTGGCTCGGCGAGCACGAGGGCGCCACGGTCGAGTACCTGCCCGTCGACGCGTACGGCCGCGTCCACCCCGAAGCGCTGCGCGAGGCCATCGCCCGCAACCCCGAGGACGTCGCGCTCGCCACGGTCATGTGGGCCAACAACGAGATCGGCACCATCATGCCGGTCCGTGAACTGGCCGGCGTCGCCGCCGAGTTCGACGTCCCGCTGCACGCCGACGCGGTCCAGGCCTTCGGCCAGGTCCCCGTCGACTTCGCGGCCTCCGGCCTCGCCGCGATGACGGTGTCCGGCCACAAGATCGGCGGCCCCTACGGGATCGGCGCGCTGCTCCTCGGCCGTGAGTACAGTCCGGTGCCTGTGCTCCACGGCGGCGGTCAGGAGCGCCACGTCCGCTCCGGCACGCTCGACGTGCCCGCCGTCGTGTCCTTCGCGGTCGCCGGACGGCTCGCCGCCGAGCGCCAGGAGTGGTTCGCCCGCGAGATCGGCGCCCTGCGCGACGACCTGGCCGACGCGGTCGTCAAGGCCGTGCCCGACGCCATCCTCGGCGGAGACCCGGCACCCGGGGGCCGGCTGCCCGCCAACGCGCACTTCACGTTCCCCGGCTGCGAGGGCGACTCGCTCCTCCTGCTGCTCGACGCGCAGGGCATCGAGTGCTCCACGGGATCGGCCTGCACGGCGGGGGTGGCCCAGCCGAGTCACGTCCTCCTCGCCACCGGCACCGACCCCGACCTCGCCCGGGGCACCCTGCGCTTCTCCCTCGGCCACACCTCCACGCGGGCGGACGTCGCCGCGGTGGCGCGGGCCATCGGCCCGGCGGTGGAACGGGCGCGCAGGGCGGGCCTCACCTGACCTCACCCGGTGAGGCCGGGGGACCGGGCGGTCCCCGTCAGGCGGCCGCCGTGCGGGCCCGGCGTACGAGCCGTATGTACCGGTCCCAGTCCCAGTGCCGTCCGGGATCGGTGTGGTCCGTGCCCGGGACCTCGACGTGCCCGATGATGTGCTCGCGGTCCACGGGGATGCCGTACCGCCCGCAGATCCCGGCCGTCAGCCGCGCCGACGCCTCGTACATCGCGTCCGTGAACGACGAGGGGCGGTCGACGAACCCCTCGTGCTCGATGCCGACACTGCGTTCGTTGTACGAGCGGTTGCCCGCGTGGAACGCCACGTCCAGCTCGCGGATCATCTGTGTGACACGGCCGTCCTTGCGCACGATGTAGTGCGCGGCAGCCCCGTGCTTGGGGTCCTGGAAGACTTGCACCGCGCTCGCGAAGCTGCCCTGGGTGACATGGATGACCACGCGGTCTATCCCGTAGTCGTCGGGACGGTCGGCCCGCCGCCAGTTCGCCGCGGAGGCCGCCACCCACCGCGCGCCCCGGAAGTCCACCGCCCCCGCCACGCGTGACTTCTCCACGCCCGGCAGCCGCCACCACAGGTGCGACAGCTCCTCCCGGGCGAGACCGGCCGCGCTCACGGCGGCCGCCAGACCGCCGATCAGCAGCACCCGGCGGCCGACCGGCTTGTCGCCGTCCCCGGCTCCCGCCGCGGCTCCACGGCTTCGCGGCGCTCCCGGACTCCCCTTTTTCGCCCCCATGCGATCTCCAACGGATACTCGCGGGTTCCGGTTCCCGCGGCCCCGTACCCTGGAGGGGTTATGACTGACACCTCGCAGCGCCCCCTCCGCGTCCTCGCCGCCATGTCGGGCGGCGTGGACTCCGCCGTAGCCGCCGCCCGTGCCGCCGAGGCAGGGCACGACGTGACGGGCGTGCACCTCGCCCTCTCGGCGAACCCGCAATCGTTCAGGACCGGCGCGCGCGGCTGCTGCACCATCGAGGACTCGCGCGACGCCCGCCGGGCCGCCGACGTCATCGGCATCCCCTTCTACGTCTGGGACCTCGCCGAGCGCTTCCGCGAGGACGTGGTCGAGGACTTCATCGCCGAGTACGAGGCCGGCCGCACCCCGAACCCGTGCCTGCGCTGCAACGAGAAGATCAAGTTCGCCGCGCTGCTGGACAAGGCGCTCGCGCTCGGCTTCGACGCGGTCTGCACCGGTCACTACGCCCAGGTGATCGTCCGCGAGGACGGCACCCGCGAACTGCACCGCGCCTCGGACATGGCCAAGGACCAGTCGTACGTCCTCGGCGTCCTGGACGACCGCCAGCTCGCCCACGCGCTGTTCCCGCTCGGCGACACCGTCACCACCAAGGACGAGATCCGGGCCGAGGCCGAGCGCCGGGGCCTGGCGGTCGCCAAGAAGCCGGACTCGCACGACATCTGCTTCATCGCCGACGGCGACACCCAGGGCTTCCTGGCGAACCGCCTGGGCAAGGCGGAGGGTGACATCGTCGACGAGGCCGGAGCGGTCATCGGCTCCCACGAGGGTGCGTTCGGCTTCACGATCGGGCAGCGCAAGGGCCTGCGCATCGGTACCCCGGCCGCCGACGGCAAGCCGCGCTACGTCCTGGACATCTCGCCGGTGAACAACACGGTCACGGTCGGCCCGGCCGCCTCGCTGGACGTGTCCGCCCTGACCGCGATCAAGCCCCGCTGGTGCGGCGCCGCCCCGGTCGGTCCCGGCACCTACACCGCCCAGCTCCGCGCCCACGGGGGCGAGACCGAGGTGAACGCCGGCCTGGTCGACGGCGAACTGCGGGTCACCTTCACCGAGCCGGTCCGCGGCGTCGCCCCCGGCCAGGCGGTCGTCCTGTACGACGGCACCCGCGTGGTGGGCTCGGCGACGATCGCGACGACCACGCGCGCGACGGCGGACGTCTAGACGGACCGGCGCGGTCCGCCCGCGCGGTCCGGAGTGCCCGAGCGGCCCGGCAATCCCGAGCGGCCCGGCGTGCGCCGCCCCCCCGGCCACGGCCGCGCCGCCCCCGCCCCCCCCGCCCCCGGCGGGGGGCCCCCGCGCCCCGGGCCGCCCCCCGCGGGCCGGGGGCGGGGTTGGCGACTCGTGGACCGGGGGT
>NZ_JBSFZS010000076.1:0-39284 GCF_053600395.1 Streptomyces sp. NPDC005070
TCCAGGTTACTTAAGTGAATGCCGTAACCGTTGCCGACGCTCACATCTCCGTCCAACGGCGACGGGCTGATGCACCGGCACGGCCCCGACCCACCCACCGGCCGGCCGAACCCCGCGACGGCCGGCACGGGCCGCGGCTAAGCCGCCCACGGCAACCAGGCCCGAACCCGAAACCCCCCATCCCCCACAGCCCCATGCTCCAGCCGCCCTCCGGCCAGCGTCGCCCGCTCCGTCAACCCGATCAGCCCCTGTCCCGACCCCGGCACCTTCGGCACCGGCCCCGGCGGCGCGGGATTGGCGACGGTCACGGTCAGCCCGGTGCCGGCAGCGCCTCGCACCGTCACCGTGACCTCGGCGCCGGGCGCGTGCTTGCGGGCGTTGGTCAACCCCTCCTGAACGATGCGGTACGCGGTGCGCCCGACGGACGCGGGCACGGCGGCCGGTTCCGCGACACCGCTGTCGAGAACGACCTTCGCACCGGCGGACCGCGACTCGGCGACCAGCCCGTCGAGCGCCGCCAGCGTCGGCTGCGGCCGCCCCGCCTCGTCGGAGTCCCCGGCCCGCAGCACCCCGATGATCTCGCGCAGATCCTGCAAGGCCTCGTGCGCGCTCTCCCGGATGACCCCCGCGGCCCGGGCGACCTCCTCCCGGGGCGCGTCGGGCCGGAACTCCAGCGCCCCCGCGTGCACGCTCAGCAGCGTGAGCCGGTGCGCGAGCACGTCGTGCATCTCGCGCGCGATCGCCTCCCGGGCGAGCCGCTGCGCCTGCTCGGCCCGCAGCGCCGCCTCGGTCTCGGCCCGCCGCGCCCGGTCCCGCAGACTCAGCATGAGCTGGCGCTTGGACCGTACGAACATGCCCCAGCCGACCACCGCGGAGGTGAGCAGGGCGGTGACGGCGAGGGCGGCGAGGTACGGCAGCTCGGGGTCGGGCCGCAGCCAGAAGAAGAACGGAAGCAGCGTGAGCTGGACGCCGGCGACCCAGGCCACGTACCGGAAGGGCCGGTGCACGGCGAGGGTGAACAGGGCGACGAGCCCCGCGCCGCCCGCGGTGTTCGAGACGAGGCCGACGGGGATCATGGCGACGGCCAGCCCCAGCGGCCAGCGCCGGCGCAGCCAGACCGCCGCGCAGGCGAGCACGCCGATGATCTGGTCGGCGACGGCGAGGCCGTGCGGGATCCCCGGGTCGTCACTCACGGTGTTCGCGGCCGCGAGCCCGATGGCGACGGCCAGCAGGAAGCAGCCGAAGTCGACGACCCAGTCGCGCACGGTGCGCCGGGGCCGTCCGGAGGGCCCGGCGCGCTCGGCGTCGGGATCGAGTACCGCGGCCACGGCGGACGGCAGCAGCCAGCGCCGCGCCGGCAGGACCGGCGCTGGAACGTCACGCGGCTCGAGCGCCGGATGGTCACCACTCACGGTCGACAAATCTACGCAGCCGAAGCCGCCGCCACCTCCCCGCGAGCCCTGCCGACGACCAAAGTCGGCACGCTTCAGACTTTCGTCCGCCCGGGGACCGGCGCCCCGCGACCCGGGTCGGACATGCCTCGCCCCGCGGCCGATGTACCCGGGGGGTCCGCGGGGCGAGGGTCGTCCCATGAAGCAGGTGCCGAAGGTGCTCGGCTCGTCGCGCTCGTTCGGGGCGTCAGGCGTCCTCGGCCCGGTCCGGGAGGTCACCGGCCGACCGCACGGTCGGGGACTCGTACGACGGCTCGGTCTCCTCGACGGCTACGGGCCCGGACGTCCGGCGGCCCTGATCAGCAACCGAAGTTGATCAGCTTGAACGTGACGTAGTGGTCCGAGGTGTAGTAGTCCTCCAGGGTCTTCTTGCCGGTCACGATGCGACGGGCGCCACGCGTCGAGGAGCCGGGCGTCTTGACCGTGTACTCGTGGTAGTAGCCGGTGGACTGGGAGGGCAGGACGCCCTCCCGGTTCTGGAAGACCGCCCCGTCCTGCGAGTACGGGAAGGGACCGCCCGAGTCGATCAGGTTGAGCGTGGTGTACGCCTGGGACGGCAGAGCGCTGTAACAGATGCTGCCGACGGAGGCGGCCGCCGCGTTGGCCGGAGCCACGACGGTGCCACCGACGAGCAGGGCGGACATGAGGGCCACGAGGGCGCCGATGCGGGTGGTTCGTGGGGGGAATCTCATGGATCCAGAATGACGCGCGTAGATGACATGTCAATGTCAAGTCTGTTGATTTCTTCGGTCGATTCCGAGGAATTTTCCGGCAGTCGATCTGTCGCACGACGGCCGGCCGCCGACCCCGAAGGCCGACGACCGCCCGCTCGCGGCCGTAGGCCGTGTCCGCAAAGTCTCGTCTGCCGGGCGACGCCTGGCACGCCCTAGTAAGTGCCGTACGTCGGCCGGCCCTCACGCTCGTACGTGTTGACCGCGACGCCCGAGCCGGTGATCGTGCCGCCGGTGCGCCGGAACGCGGTGGGGGCGGCACCGTCGGCGAAGAGGCGGCGGCCCTCGCCGAGCACGACGGGGAAGGTCATCAGATGCAGGGTGTCGATCAGACCGAGCGCGAACAGGGACTGGGCGAGGACGGCGCTGCCGTGGATCTGGAGCTCCCCCTCGGTGCGCTCCTTCAAGGCGGTGACCTCCTTGCCGAGGTCACCGGTGATCACGGTCGTGCCCTCCCAGGCGGGGTCGGTGAGCGTCGAGGAGGCGACGTACTTGGGCAGCGAGTTCAGCTTGGAGGCGATCGGGTCGGCCGGGTCGGTCATCTTCGGCCAGTAGCCCGCGAAGATCTCGTACGTGCGCCGGCCCAGCAGGAACGCGTCGACGTGGGAGAAGTTGTCGACGACGAAGCGCCCGAAGTCGTCGTCACCGAAGGGAACGCTCCAGCCGCCCTGGCCGAAGCCGCCGCTGGGGTCCTCCTCGGGGCCGCCCGGCGCCTGGTGGACTCCGTCGATGCTGACGAACGCGGTGAGGGTGAGCTTGCCCATGACAGTGCCTGCTTCCTGGCGGTGGGGTCTGCTGTCATCAGGTCAGACCCCACCGGCGCCCGCAACTCATCGGTCCGAGCCGAAATCGCCCTGCGTCGCGACCCGGCGCCATGATCCGGCGTCGCGATCCGGCGTCACGATCCCCGCGGGTCGGGGGCTCACCCCTCGTTGGTCGAGAACAGCCCGCCCGTCGGACCCTGTTTGTCGCCGCCCTGGGCCTTTCTCAGGGCGTTGGCGAGGCTCTCGATGGTGAGGGACTGGAGGATCACCCGTCCGTTGCCCTCCAGCGTGGCGAGCGACAGGCCCTCGCCGCCGAAGACCGCGTTCATCAGACCCTGCCGGTTGAGGCCGCCGATGCGCTGGACGCCGTACCGGATGCCCTCCTCGAAGGCGACCACACAGCCCGTGTCGACCTCGATGCGGCCGCCGAAGTCGGCCGGGTTCAGGTCGATGAAGTTGCCCGCGCCCGCGATGATCACCGTGCCGTGGCCGGTGAACTTCTCCAGGACGAAACCCTCGCCGCCGCTGCGCCCGGTCCGGCCGCCCTGGAAGGCGATGCCGAACCGCACGGTCGACTCCGCCGCCACGAAGGCGTCCTTCTCGGCGAACCACGCGCGCGTGCCGTCGAGCTCCAGGGCGCGCATCTCGCCGGGCAGCACGCCCGCGAAGCCGACGGTTCCCTCGCCGCCCGTCGACGTGAAGTACTGGAACGCCAGCGACTCGCCGGCGAGGGCGCGCTGACCTGCCTGCATGGCGGTCCCCACGGCCTGGCGCAGCATGCCGCCCATGCCGCCGCCACCGCTCGGCTGCCCGCCGCCACCGCCGCCCGAGGGCCCGGAGAGCCGCGTCTCCATGGTCACGTTGGTGGTCTTGAACAGGAACTTGCCCGCCTCGCAGTACACGGTCTGGCCGAGGCCCAGGTTGACGACCGCCATCTGCATGGCGGTGCCGACGATTTCTTGCTGAAGAGTCACGCCGTGAGAACGCGGGAAGCGGAGCGAAGAGTTCCGGACAGCCGGGTTACGTGTGACGCCGTGCGGGCCCGCCGCCCTCCCCGCCCGGGACGGTCCGGCCCCGGAGGAGCGGACGCCTCGGGGCCGCCCCGGACATCCGGGGCGGCCCTGAAGCCGGTAGCTGTGATCCGGCTCAGACGCCGGCGGTCACCGGCTGCGGCGTGGCGGTCGGCGCCCCGGTCGTCACCCGCCGCTCGCTGTACGTCCGCAGCCGCAGCGTGCACCAGATGCCGATCGCGGAGGCCGCCATCAGGGCGACGGCGGGCGGCCAGTACGCGCCGCCGGCCAGCGAGGACAGCCACACCGCGGTGACCGGTGTGAAGCCCCCGAAGACCAGGTTGCAGACCTGGTACGAGAGCGAGATGCCCGTGTACCTGACGTGCGGGGCGAAGCCTTCGGCGAGGATCGCCGCCATCGGCCCGTACAGCGCGGACATCACGAACCGCATCGCGAGCATCATCGCGTAGATCAGCGCGACGCTGCCGGTGTCCATGACCATGAACTGCGGGACCGAGAGCAGCACGACGCCCACGAGGCCGCCGACGACGACCTTGTGCGAGCCGATCCTGTCGCCGAGCAGGGCGAGGAACGGTGTGACGAGGAGTTCCAGGAACGCGGCGAGCGAGAGGCCGTTGAGCAGCATCGACTCGGACAGGTGCCGGTCGTCGGTGCCGTACGACAGCAGGTAGCTGGTCACGACGTAGTAGCCGCCGGTCGCGGTGGCCAGGGAGAAGACGCCGACCAGGACCGTCCGCCAGTCCTTGCGCAGCACCTCGGCGACGGGGAGCTTGCTCACCGCGCTCCGCGTGCCGCCCTGCTTCCCGGCCTGCTCGTTCTTCTTCTGCTGGGCGTGGATCTCGTCCATCACCGGCGAGTCCTCCAGCTTGGTGCGCACCACCAGGCCGATGCCGACGAGGACGGCGGATGCCAGGAACGGCACGCGCCAGCCCCACGAGTCGAAGGAGGCCTCGCCGAAGAGGTTCATCAGGCTGAACATGCCGGTCGACAACAACGCGCCGACCGAGGAGCCGAGCTGGGCGAAGGAGCCGAAGAAGGTGGCCTTGCCCTTGGGGGCGTTCTCCACCGCGATGAGCACGGCGCCGCCCCACTCGCCGCCGATCGCGAGGCCCTGGATCAGGCGCAGCACGATCAGCAGGACCGGGGAGAGGACGCCGACCTGCTGATAGGTGGGCAGCAGGCCGATCGCGAAGGAGGCGAACCCCATCATCAGCAGGGTGATGACGAGGGTCTTCTTGCGGCCGACGCGGTCACCGATGTGACCGAACACGATGCCGCCGAGCGGGCGCAGCAGGAAGCCGACGGCGAAGGTGGCGAAGGCCGAGATCGTCTTCAGCGAGGCCGGCATGTCGGCCGGGAAGAAGACGTCGTCGAACACGATGGCCGCGGCGGTGGCGAAGGCGTAGAAGTCGTACCACTCGATGGACGTTCCGGACAGAGCGGCGAGGGCCGTTCTGAACGGGCTCTGCGGAGTGCGCGGGGTGGTGCGGTCCGGCACGGGGACCTCCGGCGGAAGAGTGCGGTCGGGGACGGGAACTGCGGCGGTGTGGGGGCTGGTTCCGGGATGGGTACCGGACCCGGCGACCGGGCCACGGACGGGATCGTCCGGCCGCCGGGAGAAGAGGGGGCGCGAGAGACGAGGGCAGCGGCGGGTCGGCCGCCGGGCGGCCAGGCACCGCGGACCGACGGGTCGGACACCGCCGACCGGCGGACCAGGCGCCGCGGACCGGCAGGTCGCACACCGGCGACGGGCGGGTCAGACACCGCCGACCGGCGGATCAGGCCCTGTGGACCGGCAGGTCGGACACCGCCCGGCTAGAGCGGGTCAGACACCTCAGGCCGGCAGGTCGGACACCGTCGACCGGCGGATCAGGCCCTGCGGACCGGCGGATCGGACACCGTCGACCGGGGTGGGTCGGACACCGCCGGTCGGCAGGTCAGCGGCCGGGGGCGGCCCAGGCGCGGTGGCCGCCGACCCAGGTCTCGCGCACCCGGATGCCGGTGAGCTCGTCGGCCGGCACGGTCAGCGGGTCGGCGTCCAGGACGCAGAAGTCGGCGAGCATGCCCGGAGCGAGGGCGCCGACCGCGTGCTCACGGTGCAGGGCGGCGGCCGCCGCACCGGTGTGCGCGTGCAGACCGGCCTCGACGGGCAGGCGCAGCGACTCGTCGCCGAGGACCGTGCCGAGCACGGTCCGGCGGGTCGCCGCGGCGGCCACGGCCTCCAGCGGGGCGGGCGGGGCGACGGGCGCGTCCGAGGAGAAGACGACCGGGACACCGGCCCCCGGGCAGTGGCCCGCCGGGTTGTAGCGGTGGCCCATCTCGCCGATCGCGGTCAGGGTGCCGTCGCCGGTGCGCAGGTGGTGCTGCGGCTGCATGACGGGGATGACGCCGAGCTCGCCCATGCGCTCGATCTGCTCGTCCGTCGGCAGGCCGGAATGCTCGATGCGGTGGCGCATGTCGTCTCGCGGGCGGTCGGCCTGCGCCTTCTCTATCGCGTCGAGCACCATGCCGATGGCGTACGGGGACTGCGCGTGCGTCGCGGTCTGGAGGCCGGCGGCGTGGGCGCGGCGGACGATCTCCGCGTACTCCTCGACCGAGTGGTAGAGCTGGCCCTGGTGACAGCAGTCGGCGGCGTAGCCCTCGGGGAAGTAGGCGGTCCAGCCACCGAGGGTTCCGTCGGCGTAGAACTTCACGCCCTGGACGCGGAACCGGTCGTCGCCGAAGCCGCGTACCGCGCCGAGTTCAAGGGCGGTGTCGAGCAGCGCGGAGGTCAGGTACGCGGAGACCCGCATGCGCAGGCTGCCGTCGGCGTGGGCGCGCAGATACGTCTCCATCTCGCGGCGCGAGACCTGGGCGTCGCCGATCGTGGTGACACCGGCGGCGAGGAAGACCTCCTGGGCGCGCAGCAGGTGGTCGGCCATGATGTCGTCGGGTTCGGAGAGGTGGAAGTTCGGTCCGTGGTTGCCGATCTTCACCCCGGCCGGGCCGGTGAGCAGGTCGCAGGCCGCGTCCCAGAGCTGTCCGTCGGGCTCCCCGTCCTCGAAGTGCCCGATGCTGCCGCCCTCGGGAGAGGGGCTGCCGGCCGTGATGCCGCAGGTGCGCAGGGCGTGGGAGTTGACGACGCCGCCGTGGCCGGAGGCGTTCATGACGTAGACCTCTCGGTCGTCGGCGACGCGGTCGAGGTCGTGGCAGTTCGGGTGGCGGCCCTCGGCCAGGCGCCGGTGCTCGTAGCCGAAGCCGCGGACCGGGACGCCGGCGGGCAGGTCGCGTCCGGCCTCCCGCAGCACCTCGACCATCGTGTCGATGTCACCGACACGCTCGGGCCGCAGGTCGACCCAGGCGAGGGCCTGCCCGTACATCACCGGGTGGCAGTGGGCGTCGACGAATCCCGGGTGGACCAGGCCGCCGTCCAGGACGAGTTCGGTGTCGGCGTGGCCGCCGAGCGCCGCACGGGCTTCCTCGGTGGTGCCGACGTGCACGACGCGGTCGCCGCGGACGGCGAGGGCCTCCGCGCGGACCGGGGTGCCGGGGACGGCTACGGCGGCACCGGTGACGAGCAGGGTGCGGTCGGGGGATACGGACGGACGGGGCATGGCTGGCCTGCTTTCGACCGGGAGGTACAGGAGTACGCCGACAGACGATTCGACTTCGAGAACCATAGATAGCGAACGCCTGGTTGACCAGAGGGTCGAGTCAAGAATGTTTGGTAAGTCGAAATGCCTTACGACTTACGGATCGACTGTAGGCCTGCCGGGCGGGCTCCCTGGCCGTTCGCCCCTGGCTCCGTCGAGATCGGTCGAGCGAGGCCGCCCGTCCGGGACCGACACGCGGACCGGCGCTCAGGCCGGGCGGGCCCCGGGTCGTGCCGGCACCCAGACCGGGCGCGGCCCCAGCTCGGACCGGCGCTCAGGCCGGGCGCGGCCCCAGGTCGTACCGCTCCTTGATCAGCTCCAGATGGAGCCAGCTCTCCACCTCGCGGACCTCGGGCAGCTCCCGCATCTCCTCCAGCGTGGCCCGTACGGCCGCGAACGACTCCGCCGTGATCGTGCCGACCAGCTCCGCACGCCCCAGGCACGTCGACAGGAACGTCACCCGCTCCAGACAGGCCACCCGCTCCGCCACCCGGGCGGCCGCCCCGGCCACCCGCAGACTGAACCCGCACAGGTAGCCCATGCCGAGCACGTCGGGCCGCACGAGGGCGACCACCTTCGCCACGCCGCCGTCGAGGAGGCGCAGCGTGCGCGAGCGGGTGGCGCCCGGCGACAGGCCGACCCGCCCCGCCAGCTCGGCGAACGGGAGCCGCCCGTCCTCCTCCAGCTCCGCGAGGATCCGCCCGTCCAGCTCGTCCTGGAGGGCGACCGTCGGCTCCTGGGCCAGCAGGTACGGGTCCTTCACGTGCCGCGTCGCGACCAGCGGGTCCACCGTGCGCACGCCCTCCATGGCCCGGATGCGCTCGATGGTCCGCTCCAGCTCCCCGAACCCGGCCGTGCGCAGCTCCGTCATGATCGACCGCCGCCCACTGGTCAGCGTCACGAAGGGCGCCTGGGGAAGTGCGGCGATCGCGCGCGCGACCGGGGCGGCGGCACCCTCCGTGTCGATGGCCAGATGCGCGGACGCGGTGAGCCGGTGGACGACCGGATGGGCGATCGCCACGATGCGCACGGCCCCCGACTCCTGCAGCCGCTGCACCCGCATCCGGGTCGCCGGACGGGAGAGCCCGACCTGCTGGGCCAGCGTCTCGTAGGTCAGCCGGCCGTCGGCCTGAAGCCCACGCACGATCGCCAGGTCGGTCTCGTCGAGATCCACGGGCAGGTCCCCTCGGTCCTTGGTCGGCCCGGCCGGGAGCCCGGCCGGGTCTGTGCTCATTCTCGGACAGCGCGCGAAGGCTCCGAACGGCGGCTTCACCGTCCCTCTGGCCGAGATCCGGCACCATCATCTCGTCCAGGGTAGACAAGGCAGACAGTCGAAACGTAAGTTGCGTGCCACTATGGCAATCGAATCATCTATGGAGTGTGGCGTGGCGCGACCCGTTGCTGTGATCACCGAGACGGAGGAGCTGGACCCCGGGCCGGCGCTGAGGCTGCTCTCCGAGGCCGGTTTCGACGCGCGCTTCGTCGGCAGCCGCGCCCCGGAGGCCATCGCCGCCGCCGCGCACGACGCGGACGCGCTGATCGTCGGGTACGCGTCCGTCGACGCGGCTCTCCTCGACCGGCTGCCCAAGCTGCGGATGCTCGCCACCATGTCCGCCGGCTACGACATGATCGACACCGTCGAGGCGGCCCGCCGAGGTCTGTGGGTGGCCAACCTGCCCCACTCGGCCACCGAGGACGTCGCCGTGCACGCCCTCGCCCAGACGCTCGCGCTCGTCCGGCACCTCCCGCAGGCCGACGCCGTGGTCCGGGGCGGCGGCTGGAACAGCGACTTCACCGAAGTGCCGCGCCGCGCGAGCGAGTTGACTCTCGGCCTGGTGGGCTTCGGGCGGATCGCCCGCACCCTCGCCCGGATCGCCGCCCCGCTCTTCGGCCGGATCGTCGCCCACGACCCGCACGCCGTCGAGTGGCCCGAGGGCGTCGAACGGGCCGATCTGGACACGCTGGTCGCCGAGGCGGACGTCCTCTCGCTGCACACCCCGTCCACCGCGCGGACCCGGGGAATGGTCAACGGCCCGCTGCTCGCCCGTATGCGGCCCGGCGGCTTCCTCGTCAACGTCTCGCGCGGCGACCTGATCGATGCCGACGCCGTGCTCGCCGCCCTCGACAGCGGCCGGCTCGCGGGCGCCGCCCTCGACGTCTTCCCCACCGAACCACCCGCCGCCGGCGACCGGTTGCGCCGTCATCCGCGTCTGCTGCTCTCCCCGCACAGCGCCTTCCGCACGGACGCCTCGCTGCGCGCCTACGTCACCGAACCCGCGCGGAACGTCATCGCCTGGTGGACCACCGGGCGCCCGCACACCCCGGTCGTCGTCCCCGCGACGGCCACCGCCCCCGCCCCCCGAACCGCCAGCACGCAAGGAGCCCCCGCGTGACCGACCTCCTCACCAGCCCCGTCAGCTCTGTCACGACGGACGCCGCAGCCGCCGAGGAACTGCGCCTGCGCCGCGAACTCGCCGCCGTCTACCGGCTGGTCGCCCACTTCCGGATGACCGACCTGATCTTCACGCACATCTCGCAGCGGCTCCCCGGCCCCGAGAACCACTTCCTGATCAACCCCTACGGGCTGCTCTTCGAGGAGATCACCGCCTCCAGCCTGGTCAAGATCGACCTCGACGGCAACCCCGTCGAACCGAGCCCGCACCCGGTGAACCCGGCCGGCTTCGTGATCCACAGCGCGATCCACCGCGCGCGCCCCGACGCCCACTGCGTGCTGCACACCCACACCAGGGCGGGCTGCGCCGTCGCCGCCCAGCAGGGCGGTCTGCTGCCCCTCAACCAGATGTCGATGGAGTTCCACAACCGGGTCGGCTACCACGACTACGAGGGCGTCGCCCTCAACCTGGAGGAGCAGGAGCGTCTCGTCGCCGACCTCGGCGGCCACCCCGCGCTCATCCTGCGCAACCATGGCCTGCTGACCGTCGGCGACAGCGCCAAGCAGGCGTTCCTGCGCATGTACTACCTGGAGAAGGCCTGCGAGATCCAGGTCACCGCCCAGGCCGGCGGCACCCCGTTGATCATCCCCTCCGACCAGGTCGCGGAGTACACCGCCCGGCAGCTCACCGGAGAGGGCGAGGCGTCCTCCGACTTCGAGGACGACGACGCCTACGACCTCGCCTGGGCCGCGCTGCTGCGGCTGGTGGACCGCATCGCGCCGGACCACAAGGACTGAGCGCGGACGCGATCACCGCCGACCGCGCTCGCCGTCATGGCCGAGCGCGCACGTCACACCGCCGACCGCGTGGGTCGTCACCGGAGACCGAGTACGTCACCACCGAAGACCGCGGTGCCATCGACCGACTTCGCATGGATATCGGCCGACTTCGCGTGGATGAGGAGCGGCCGGACTCCCCCGGGGCCCGGCCGCTCCTGTCTTCGCGGGGGTCGGATCAGATCAGCAGCGGCCCGCCGGGCGGTCCCGCTTCACGAGGTTCGTGTAGCCGGTGGTGCCGTCCAGCCAGAGCACGCGCTGCCCGCTGTCCGCGGCCGCGTACACCTGGTCGCCGCGGTCGCAGGAGACGCGCTGCGCGGCGCCCGTGCCGTCGGACGCCACCTGGTACAGCTTCGGCAGCGTGTCGTTGGCCCACGTCGTGGCCGGGGGCAGTGTCGTCACGGTGACCGCGTCGTCCGAGGCCGTCAGGGAGTAGGCGTACAGCGAGGCGTCGCCGGACTCGGGGGTGAGAGTGGTCAGCCCCGTACCGTCGAGCGCGGCGCGCTTGACCGCGGCCTCGCCGGTGTCGGTGGCGTCGTCGTCCTCGATCCAGGTGACGCCGTCGTCGGTCAGGGCGGTCTGGCCGAGGCCGGCCGTCGTGGATCCGTCGACCGGCATCAGTACGGTCTTGCCGGTGGCCGTGTCGAGGACCTCGACACCGAGCTTGTAGCCGTCGGACTCAGGCCACATCTTCGCGTAGGCGATCTTGCCGTCACGGACCGAGGGCAGCGCGGTGGCGGTCGAGTAGCTGCTGTTGACCTGCTTGATCTCCCCGGTCCTGATGTTGAGGTACCAGACGTGCTGGAGACCGAGGTACGGGTCCGGCGCGGTGTAGACGAGGATGTCGCCGTTCAGGACGATCCCGGAGATGTTGGCGGCGGCGCCGCCGACGACCTTGTCGACGCCGCTTCCGACCGGGCGGACGTGGAAGTAGACGGCCGTCGAGGCGAACTCGGCCCAGGCGACGTTCTTGCCGTCCGTGCTCGCGTAGACGTTGTAGTTGCCGTTGTTGGGGCTCTTCTGTACCGGTGTGCCCTTGCCGCTCGTGTTGCCGACCCACACCGAGTACGGCTCGCTGCCGTCCTCGTTGGAGCGCGAGAGCGCGTACTTGCCGTTGCCGGCGCTCACGCCGGTACCCGCCACGTTGACCTTGGACAGGATGGTGTCGGTGTCGACGCCGAGCGCCTTCTCCCAGCCGGGCACGATGCCGTGCGCGTCGAAGGAGGTCTTGACGGTCTTCAACCGGGCCTTGGTGACGCCCAGTTCCTGAGCGGCCGCGATGACCGCCGCACGCCCCTCGGTGAAGCCGTCCAGCGGGGTCATGTACGCGGACAGGGCCCGGTAGACGATCTGGTCGGCCAGCTCGCCGCCGAGGTCCTGACGCATGTCCCACAGGGCGCCGGAGAAGATCGTGGAGTTGAGGTGCACACCACCGTCGTCACCGCGGTAGGTGACGCCGACGAAGTCCTTCGACGTGGTGGCGCCGTCGTTGAGATCGCGCAGGGCGCACGCGCGCGGGCTCTTGGTGGTGCACAGGTCCTCGCCGAGAAGCCCCGCGTCCGGGTCGTCCATCGACTGGTGGTTGGCCTCCAGGTCGATGGCGTTGCCGAAGTAGTCGGCCAGCGCCTCGTTCATCGCGCCGGACTGGCCCGCGTAGACCAGGTTCGCGGTGTGCTCGACGACGCCGTGGGTCATCTCGTGGCCGACGACGTCGGTGTCCGCGGAGAACGTGCGGAAGTCGCCGCTGCCCTGGCCGTACACCATCTTGGAGCCGTCCCAGAAGGCGTTGTCGTACGGCTGCCCGTTGGAGGTCACGCCCACCAGGGAGTAGATGAAACCGTTCTTGTCGTCGAGACCGTTCCGGCCGAAGTGGTTCTTGTAGTAGTCGTACACCTTCCCGGCGGCCCAATGGGCGTCGACCGCACCGGAGTCGGTGTAGTCCTCGCCGAGGTCGGTAGTGGCCGACTGGAAGGTCTTGATACCGCTCGGCCACCTACCGGACGCGGCGGAGACGTCGCGACCGCGGGCGTCGTACGTGGCGATCATCTCGCCGTTGTACGGGCTGTCCGCGGCCCGCTTGCTGTAGTCGATCATCTGGTAGACACCCTTGGTGTCCTTGTACAGGTTGAGCTCGGTCTTCTCGCCGTTGTAGCGAACGCCCGTGCCCTTGACCACCAGTTGGTCGGCGGCCGTGACGGTGGCAGCGTCGCCGTCCGGCGCGGCTTCGTCGGCGGCACCGGTCGGGGTGCCCGTCGCGCCGAAGGTCTCGATGCCGCTGTACCGCAGCGCGGGGAAGCCGGAGCGGGCGTCGATGTACACCTCCTGCCGCACCGGCGTGCCGTCCGCGGCGTCGACTCCGGTGACGGTGATGTGCCGGGTGAGCACACCGGTGCCCCGCGGCAGGATCGTCACCCCCTGGTCCTCGCCCGTCAGTTGCCGCGTCCCGGCCTTCTCCCCCTCGGCCGGGGCACGCAGCAGACCTCCGCCCTGCTGTGCGGTGACGGCGCCGACCGCGCGCTCGATCGCGGTCTTCTCGGAGACCTTCGGGGTGACCGAGTCCAGCTTCAGGCCGGTGAAGTAGTTGCCGGAGGTGCCGGTGACGGTGCGTCTGCCGTCCTTCGCGGTCATCCGTACGAGGTACTGGCCGCCCAGGACCGGGACGCCCTTGTACTTCTGCTGGAGGCGGACCGTCTCCTTGCCGCCCTTCTCGGTCGTGGTCCCGGCCGAGACCAGGCCCTTCGCCGAGGTGTCGGCTATGTGGTAGCGGCCCTTCATCGCCCCGAGATGGCCGCGGGCGGCGTCGGCCGGGGTCCCGCCGGCGGCGGCCTCCTCGTGGAGCCCGGTGACGAGCGAGGGCGTGTCGGTCCCGGTGCCCGGCGTCACACCGGACGCGTCGGACGTGGCGGCCGTGGTGGCGGTGTCCGCGTGGGCGGCCGGAACGGCCGTCACCAACAGGCCCGCGGCGGCGAGCAGTGCCGCCGTGCCCTGGCCGACGGACATGCCGCCGTACCGCTGCCCCGCTGTGGCTGATCTCCTGCGTCCTGCACTCCGCACGTTGCCCCTCCGGTGTCACAGATGCGTGAACGGATATCGGATGCGGACATGCAAATGCCGGAACAGGGGTGTGAACAATGCGTTCCAGGTGGGCACTTGTGTACGTGCACACTTGTGTGGCCTGCGGGAACATCACCTTGTGCGGCCTGCGAGAACGCGTGAGAATCGTGGTGTGGGCGGGGACACGGTGGACGGACAGTGGCAGGCTCTCGGGCTGGGTACGGAAGAACTCAAGGTCTACGAGGCCTTGTTGAACGTCCGCGAACACCCTTCCCGGGAGGACCTGGCCCGGTCCGCCGGGCTCTCCGCGGCCCGGCTCACGGCCGCCCTCGACCGGCTTTTCGAGCACGGGTTCACCCGGTCCGCCCGCGACACCCCGGTGCCCGTCGCGATCGCCCCCGCCACCGCGCTGCGCAACCTGATCCACGTCCATCGGGCCGATCTGCTGCGCAGATCGGCCGAGTTGGAGGAGCTCACCGGGACGGTGGACCGGATGGCGGCCCATCTCCTGAGCTCCACGCACGGCTCCCCCGCACTCGGGATCGAGACGGTCCGGGGCGGCGATGCGATCGCCGCGCGGGTGGCCTCGCTGCTGGTCTCCGCGCGCACGGAGGTGGCACTGTTGGACCGGCCGCCCTACGCGGCGAGCGAACCGGACGGGATGCCCTCTCCGCTCGACGTGACCGAACCCGTACGGCGCGGGGTGCGGGTACGGACCGTGGTGGACCGCGAGGGTCTGCGGTTCCACGGCCGCGCCCGGGGCCTGGGCGACCTGGCCGCGCAGGGCGTGCAGATCCGGGTGAGCGCGGATCTGCCGACGAAGCTGATCACGGTCGACCGGCGGGTGACACTGCTGCCGCCGACGGACGCGGCGGACCCGACGGCCTCGGCCCTGGTGATCAACGACTCGCTCCTGAGCAACGCGCTGGTGCCGCTGTTCGAGGCGGTCTGGGAACGGGCCGTGCCCATCGGATCCCCGTCGGACAGCCAGATCACGGACCAGGACCGGGAGTTGCTGACCATGCTCGCGTCCGGCCTGAAGGACGAGGCGATCGCCCGGCGCCTGGACATCCACGTCCACACGGTCCGGCGCCGCATCACCCGTCTGATGAAGTCACTGAACACACAGACGCGGTTCCAGACGGGGGTGCAGGCGGCGCTTCGGGGCTGGCTGACGGTGTGAGCGCGGCCGGCCCACGACGTGTGCGCGGGCGAAGATCCGGGGGCAAGGCTAGAGGTACGACGTGACCACCACGACCGAGACGAGCTCGCCGGCGGCGGAACGGCCGAGCCATACCGGCCAGGTTCCGTCGCCGCCCGTGCAGAACGACACCAGGTCGCTGCCGGTCACCTCGTCGATGGCGCGCACGTAGCCGTCGCCGACCGACTCGCACGCGTCGTCGTCCTGGTCCTCGTAGTAGCGCCTGACTCTGCCGGACAGCGTCTCCCAGGCCGCGGCGTCCGCGAAACCGCCGGCCGCGCCGTCGGTGCCGAAGCCGTAGGCGTGGCCGTCGAGGAGCAGACGAGGGTCCTCGTCCCGGCTCAGCGCCAACTCCCAGGCGACGGCGGGCTCTTCCCGGATCAGCAGCCGCACGGCGGGTACCTCGGTGACCGGGAACCGGTTCCCCTCGTACTCACCCTCGCCGGTGATCACGGCGGTCTCCATCGGGTACGCGCCGGGGGGTATGCGCTCGGCGAGTTCGCGGGGCTCGGCCGCGCCCGGGTCCGAGACGGCCAGGCGGCCGGTCGGGATCCGCACCATCGCGATGTGCCGCGGTTCGGCTGTCTCCGTCTTGGTCCAGGGTTCCACGGGGAAGGAATTGCCGGGCTGGAAGAGTGCGTTGAGCGCCACCTTCAGACGCATGGGTTTCGGCGGACGCCACAGGGTCGCGGGCTCCTGGCCGCCCGCGAAAGGCGCCTCCACCGCGGTGACGTCACCTGACTCGGGCGCGTCCGACGGCCCGGACGCACGGCCGACCGCCCGTACCCCGAACCCGGACCGGTCGTGCCACCGCTGGTCCTCCGGCACATCGGCCACGGTGTGGAACGACCCGCCGCTGTCGCCGCGTTCTTCCAGCACCTTCCTGCCGGCTCGCCCCGGGAGGAGTTCCAGCGTGACCCGCCGGGCGTCGGGCGCCAGGTCCGGCTGTTCCCGTGAGGCATAACGCCGTTCCACGTACTGCCGCAGGAACAGGCGGTCGCCGTCCAGCAGACGGAGGTCCACGTCGCGGACACGTCGGCCGAGCTCGTCGTACACCCACTGCCCGACGAAATGGTCGCGCCAGGCGACGAGATGCACCTCCGTGGGGACCGCGCGCCCCGGAATCCGGTGCAGCACCACGTAGGGCTCCCCGGCTCCGTCCCGTTCCTCCGCCTCCGCCCGCGTCAGCAGCCCAATCGCCCGACGGGCACCGGCGTCCCACCCCTCGGCGTACGCAACCACCACCACGTCCTCGCCCACGCCCCGCGCCGCCCCTCCGCCGCCCTCAAGATCCACCGATCACCGGGCACGATACGCACGACCGGTGCCGTCGGCGGCGTGGGGCGCCTGACTGACGGTTCAGAGGCGAGGTGGCAGCCAGCCCTGCTGGACGGCTCGTACGCCGGCTTCGAAACGGCTGCGGGCGTCGAGGCGTTCCATCAGTTCGGAGGCGATCCGGCGGGCCGTGCGGTGCGACACCCCGAGCCGTTTGGCGATGGCCTCGTCGGTGTGGCCCTCGGCCAGGAGCCGGAGGGTGGTCGTCTGCTGGCCGGTGAGTCCGTTCGGGTCGGTGGGGACGATCTCGCCGAGCGGCTGGGCGGATTCCCAGGTGGTCTCGAAGAGCGCGCACAGGGCGGTGAGGGTGCCCTGACCGGTCAGCAGGACGGCGCCGGCGGCGGTGTCGTCGCTGCTGACCGAGATCATGGCGGTCAGCCGGTCCATGAGGATCATCCGGGTCGGCAGGGACGGAACCGTGCGGACCCGGCCGCCCAGCCGGGCCAGCCAGGTGGCGTGTTCGACGGTGGGCCGGTTCGTACGGACACTGTCGAGGTAGATCGTGCGCATGCGCACCCCGCGGCCGAGCAGGTCCTCGTTGAGCGGGCGTGACGCGGCCATGTTCTCCGCGGTCTGGGGTCCGCCCGGGGCGAAGGCCAGGAACTCCTCGCGCACCTCGCGGGTGAGTACGGCCAGCCGGTCGCGTATCTGGTCGAGGCCGACGAGTTGCTCCACCCCTGGATGGCTGGTGGCCGGGCGGAGCTCGGCGTACTCGGAGATGAGCTGCGCCGCGGCGGCCCGGGAGGATTCGAGGCGCTGCTGCTGGGCCGCCAACTGGGCCTGCTGGCGGCCCATCAGGATCTCCATGCCGATATCGGGCGAGACGGCCCGGAGCCGGCCCGCGTCCCCCGCGGCGGGGCGCACCAGGGCCAGTTCGCTCAACGTGTCGAGGGCGTCGCGCACCTCTTCCCCGCGCAGCCCCACGGTGTCGGCGAGGGCCGCGACACCGGCGGCCGGACTTCTGAGCATGGCGCGATACACCGTCTCGGCGGCGGCATCGAGTCCCAGCGCGGTCAGCATCAGGTTCCCCCCAGTTTCCACAGACCCTCCCCTGTCCCACGATGATCTTCGCAGAGGACAGGGGATCGTCACAGGGGGAGGACCGAACCGGCCATGGCCTCAACTGGCCACCGCACAAGCCGACTTGTTGACGCGTCCCGTTGAGATTCTGGACTGCATGTACCTGGTCCACACATATCTGGAACTGCCGCCCGGCGACGAACTGCCGCAGAACATCAGGACTCTGGTGCGATCGGCGATCGTTCCCCGCGACGGCGTCGAGCACGTCGCCGTGCATGCCGTCTCTCCTTCCGAACTCACGCTCGGCTTCTACCTGTTGGCCGATGCGCTCGAGGACGCGGAGGAACGAGCGGTACGGACCACCCGCCGACTGCTGCGCGCCGTACCGCAGTTGGCCACGGCGCGGCCGACCGGCGCCGGAGTGCCGCTGATGCCCCTGGCCTTCGAACCGCGGGCGGTGGACGGAAGCGGCCCCCGTGGACGCATCGGTCCAAGGCCGCTTCCGTCCAGCCGTGAACCCTTTCCTCGGGCCTGAGCTGCGACGAACCTATGAATCACCGGCCGAGCCGAGCGCCACCGCGGGGCGCGACAGCAGGCCGGACACCGCATCTCGTCCCGGAAGGAACGGAAACAGCCATGCTTCGTACCCGCATCGCCAAGGCCGCCGCGGTCTCCTCCCTCGTCGTCGCCGCGGCTCTCGCCGCCCCGGTGGTCACGCACCGGTCCACGGCGGACGCGGTTCCGGCCTCCTCCGTTCTCGCCTCCGACGCCGGCTGGCAGGTCGCTCCGACGGACGCCGGCCGGCAGGTCGCTCCGGCGGACGCCGGCTGGCAGTAGGCCGCCCGCCGCGACCGACCGCCACGCGCCACGGCCGCGCCCCGTCGGCCTGAAAGGGCGGCGCCCCCTCGAACCGAGGGGGCGCCGCCCTTTTCGGCGTGAGCCGGAGCATGGCCAGGACATCTCCGAGCGCGGGCGGTGTGCGGACGCCTCGAAGGCCCCGCCGGGGATCGGCGGGGCCTTCGAGGCGTCGGGTGGGGCGTCAGGCGATCTTCTTGTAGCGCAGGGCGACGTAGTCCGAGGCCGGGTGGCCGCTGATGTCACCGCTGTTGATGTTCGCGGTCGAGTAGTTCATGTCCGTCGCCGGGCTGCTCTCGGAGTAGTAGTAGAAGGTGCCCGTGTCCTGGTTCTTCCAGCCCGCGAAGATGACGGCGTGCTCGGAGTAGTCGTTCAGCGCGTCACCGGGCAGGAGGGCGGCCTTGCTGATCTGCGTGCTCGCGCTGGAAAGCGTCTCGGTCGTCAGGGAGTTGGTGAGGTGCCAGGCCATGGAGACGAAGCCGGAGCAGTCCGTGCGGTAGGAGTGGTCGCCGTCGACGTCCACGGCGGAAGCGCCCTGGTCGTACTGGACGTTGCGGGTGTACCAGTTCTTGGCCCGGTCCATGACCTCGCTGCGGTAGATGGTGCCGCCCTGGACGGACTTCGGCGGCGCCGACGGCACGTAGGCGCAGTTGTTCGCGTAGGCCGACAGCAGGCTCTGGGTCCAGCCGGAGGCGTCCACCGGGTCGTCGGAGTGGTACGTGACGTCGCTGCCGTCACCGTCGGTCGGGTCGGCGTCGGAGTACCAGTACATGCCGCCGTTGGTTCGGCCGTAGTAGAGGCCGCCGCCGGGCGAGGAGAGCGAGTCGACCGCCGACCAGCCGCTCGCCTTGAGGACGGAGAGGTCCCAGTCGTCCACTCCGTTGATCTTGTAGCTGAGCAGTCGGCCGTCCGCGGTCGAGGCGACGATGCGGTCGTCGCCCGCGGCGGCGAGCGTCTTGAGGACGAAGCCGGTGTCGATCACGACGTGCTGGCCTATGTGGGCCGAGCCGGCGGGCTTGGGCTGCGAGACGAGGTACTGGTGGAGCTGGCCGTCGACGGTTCCGTAGAGGTGGCCGGCTCCGTCGTAGACCATCTTGTCGAAGGTCCAGCCGCCGTCCCAGATCTTGACGACTCCCGCGACCCCGAGGGAGGTGTTGTTCGTCTGGATGTCGACCCGGTAGAGGTCGCCGGTGGTCGACGTGACCAGGACCGTGTTGAAGTTGAGCGTCGCCATCGCCTTGGGCGTGAAGCCGAGGTTCGGGCCGATGAGCGTCTTGACGCGGTTGCCCGTGTCCGGAGCGATCTGCGTGTACGTCAGCCGGCCGTCCGACAGCGTCCCGTACATCGACACGTCACCGGAGCACGACGCGACGGCGTGGGCGGCGCCGGCGGTGGTGGCCACCATGCCGAGGGACATCGCGCCGACGGCGGCGACGGCTGCGGTGGTACGGCGGACGGCGTGGCTGAACTTCATGATCTCTCCTGCGGTGTGGAAGGGGAACGGGCGAAGGCACGTCACCGACCGCCCGGCTGCCCTGCAGGTGCAGCCGTGGAGGTCGTCCCGGGTGTGTCGCCCGGTGGCAAGAACTACTTTCGCCGCAGGTCACGAGGGGTGGAAGAGAGATCGGCTGGACGCAAACGTCCTTGGCCTGTTACGTCCTGACAGGGCATCGAAAGGCCCCGGGACGCCACACTCGGGCGTCCCGGGGCCGGTCGGCCGTGTTGGTGCGCAGGCCTCAGGAATCCGCCGGGCGCCTCGGCGGGGCGAAGGTGTACAGGTCGAGGATGTCCGGCGGCGGAGCCACTCCCGGACCGCCGGCGCGCACCCAGGCCACGATGTCCTCGGTCGCGTCCGGGTCGTTGACGAGTCCGAGCCAGACGGGCCGTGCGCCGGCGGCCCGGCCCGCGGCGGACGGCTGTACGACGATGACGTTGGCCTGGTCGCACACGTCGAGGCATGCGGAGACGCGCACCGGTACCTCCGCGCGCAGCCGCGCGGTCTGCGCGGCGTGATCCACTCCGGTCACCTTGGGACTGCCGCAGCAGCAGTCCCGGCACACGACGACCCGGCACGGCACGGGTCCGCCCACCCCCACGGACTCGCCCGGCATCTCTTCCGACGGCGTCTTGGGCACAGCCCACCACTCCCCACCCGGGGAGATCCGCCCCGGTGTTGATCGAGGAGGCGACCGCGTGAGTCTCCTGGCTCCCGGATCCCGAACGCTCCGCCCCCGCACCCCGGTCGGGGTGGTGGCCCGTGCTGCTCGCTCGCCGGTCACAGTGGCGGGACCGCGCCGGATTCACACCGGCTTCCTCGTTCCGCCGTCGCCCTATGTCGCCGATCATCATGTCATCCACCGATGTCGGTGTCCGTTCGCCGCCGGTGTCGCGCGGCTTCGGCGGCTGGGATGGGTCCATGACTTCTCAGCGAGACATGAACGGCAAGGTGGCCCTCGTGACCGGCGGGAGCCGGGGTATCGGGGCCGCGACGGCGCTGCGGCTGGCCCGCGAGGGCGCGGACGTGGCCATCACCTATGTGAGCGGCAAGGAGGCCGCGGAGGACGTCGTACGGGGTGTGGAGGCGCTCGGGCGCAGGGCGCTCGCCCTGCGCGCGGACGCCTCCGACGCGGCGGAGGCCGGCACGGTGGCGGACCGGGTCGTCGCGGAGTTCGGGCGGCTCGACGTCCTCGTCAACAACGCCGGGGTGGGGGTCCTGGGTCCGCTCGCATCCCTGACCCTGGCGGACGTGGACCGGGTGCTCGACGTGAACGTCCGGGGGGTCTTCCTGGCTTCCCGGTCGGCCGCGCCGCACCTCGGGGACGGCGGGCGGATCGTCACGATCGGCAGTTGCATGGCGCAGCGCGTCCCCGGTCCGGGAGGGACGCTCTACGCGATGAGCAAGTCCGCGCTGATCGGCCTGACCAAGGCACTGGCGCGGGAACTCGGCGGCCGCGGGATCACCGCCAACATCGTCCATCCCGGTCCCGTAGACACGGACATGAACCCGGCGGACGGCCCGTACGCGGCGGGCCAGAGCGCGCTGACCGCGGTGGGCCGCTTCGGTGCCGCCGACGAGGTCGCGTCGATCGTCGCGTATCTGGCGGGGAGCGAGGCGGGATACGTCACGGGGGCGGAGTTCGCGGTGGACGGCGGACACGCGGCGTGACGACCCCGGGGCCGGCCCTGCGGAGGGCCGGCCCTGCCGGGACGGACCGCGGCGACGCCGCGGGGGCCGCTCCCGGGCGGCCTCCGCGCGGGCCTCGGCGGCGCGCCCGGCCGGGGGGCGGAATCGGGCGGCTCAGCCGCCGAGTTCCTGGTGGCGTGCCGTCAGGCGGGACGCCCCCTCCTCCGTGAGGGAGCCGAAGAGGCGCAGGCGGGAGATGCCGCCGTCCGGGAAGATGTCCACGCGCGCGTGCGTGGCGACGGCGGGTGCCGCGAGGGTGAAGCGGTGATTGGTGTCGGGCTGGAGCCGGGTGCGGGGCAGGATCTCCGTCCACTCCCCCGCGTCTCCGTCGTCACCGTTGCGCACCGAAACCGAGGCCCATCCGGCGCTGTTGCCCTTCAGGTAGGCCGTGTCGATCTCGACGGCGCGGATCTCGGACCGGGCGACGAGCCGGTAGCGGATCCAGTCGTTGCCGTCGTCGCGTCGCCTGCGGGTCTCCCAGCCGTCGTCCATCTTCCGCGAACGGCCGGGCTGGATGGTGTTGGTGGCGGGCGAGTAGAAGAGGTCGGAGGCGTCCTCGACCTGTCCGCCGTTCTCCAGGGCGACCACGTCGAAGGTGCCGAGGGCGGACAGCCAGCGCGGGTCGGGCACGACCTCGCCGTACACCCGCAGTCGCGCGATGCCCCCGTCGGGGTGCTGGTTGACCCGTAGATGGGTGAAGCGCTGTTCGACAGAGACTTCGAATCCGTTGGCCGCGTGCCCGCCGACCGGCGTACGCGGTACCAGAGTTGTCCACTTCACCTCGTCCGCCAGGAGTTCCTCGGGTGAGGGCGACCCGGGCACCGAGGCGCCCTCGACCGACACGGCCTGCGGATAATTGCCGCGGAAGTGGGCGGTGTCGACGACGATCCCGCGGATCACACCGGGGGCGCCGAGCCGCACCAGGGCCCAGTCGTGGTCCTCCGCGGTCGGCCACGGGTGCTCGGCGGAGGCGCCACGGCGCCGCCGGGTCTCCCAGCCGTCCATGACCTTGCCCTTGTGGCCGAAGTGCTCGGGGTCGAACGCGGCGGCCCCGGCCACGAGAAGGTTCTCGCGCTGGGCGAAGAACTCGTCGTTGGCGGCGACGACACCCGCGCCGAGCTGCCGGTCCGCCAGGTTGGCGTACCGGGTGAAGGGGAACTCGGCGGTGCGGTAGTCCGCGTACGGGTCACCGCCTCCGTAGGGATGCGCGTCTCCGGTGAAGCTCTGGGTCGCCGTCACGGTGATCAGGGGTTCCTTTCGGGAGTCGGCCGCCGCGGGGCGGAAGGATCAGGTCGGGGCGGGGATCAGGTCGTACGGGTCAGCAGGTGACCCTGCGGATCGGTGAACTCGCCGTCCGAAAAGACGCGTTCGCCGCGCAGCCAGGTCGACTTCACGACGCCGTCGAGAGTCCTGCCCGCGTATGCCGTCACCCGGTTGCGGTGCTGGAGCGCGGCGGGGTCGACGGTGAAGGTCTCGTCGGGGGCGAACACCGCGAAGTCGGCGTCGCGTCCCGCCGCGATGGCTCCCTTCCTGCCGCCCAGGCCGACCAGTTCGGCCGTGCGGGAGGACATCCAGCGGACCACGTCCTCCAGACCGTGGCCGCGCCCGCGCGCCTCGGTCCAGACGGCGGCGAGGCTCAACTGGAGGCCGGAGATGCCGCCCCACGCGGTCGCGAAGTCGTCCGTCTTGAGGTCGGCGGTCGACGGGGAGTGGTCGGTGACCACGCAGTCGATGGTGCCGTCGGCCAGCGCCTGCCACAGCAGGTCCTGGTTGGCGGCCTCGCGGATGGGCGGGCAGCACTTGAACTCGCTCGCGCCGTCCGGGACTTCCTCGGCGGTCAGGGTGAGGTAGTGCGGGCAGGTCTCCACCGTGAGCCGGACGCCGTCCGCCTTGGCCGCGGCGATCAGCGGGAGCGCGTCGCTCGACGACAGGTGCAGCACGTGCACCCGCGCGTCGAGACGCCTGGTCTGCGCGACAAGGCTCTCGATGGCGGTGTCCTCGGCGTCCCGGGGGCGCGAGGCGAGGAAATCGGCGTATCTGCGGCCGCCCTTCTGCGGGGCGGCGGCCAGGTGGTGCGGGTCCTCGGCGTGCACGATCAGCAGGCCGCCGAAGCCGGCGATCTCGGCGAGGGACCGGGCGAGCTGCTCCTGATCGAGTTCGGGGAACTCCTCGACCCCGGACGGCGACAGGAACGCCTTGAACCCGAACACCCCTGCCTCGTAGAGGGGCTGGAGATCCTTGACGTTGCCGGGCAGCGCGCCGCCCCAGAAGCCGACGTCGATGTGCGCCTTGGAGCGGGCGACGTCCTGTTTCGTACGGAGGTGGTCGACCGTCGTCGTCGGCGGGAGGGAGTTGAGCGGCATGTCGATCAGGGTGGTGATGCCACCGGCGGCCGCGGCGCGGGTCGCGGTCCAGAAGCCCTCCCACTCGGTGCGGCCGGGGTCGTTCACATGGACGTGGGTGTCGACGAGCCCGGGCAGCAGGACGTCGTCACCGAAGTCCTCGAGCCGGGTGCCGGACGGGACCTCGGCGTCGTACGGCAGCACGGCCGTGATCGTCCCCGCGGCGACCGCGACCGAAGCGGCGCGCGTCCCCTCGGGCGTGATGACGCGCGTCGAGCGCAGCACCAGTTCGGCATCGGACACCCGGACCCCTCTCTCCGCCGCCGTCGACTCCCGTTGCCGCCGCGTTGCTTCGGCGTAACGGAATTCAACTTTCTGTTGAAGAAGTCTTCACCCCGGCCTCCACCTCGTCAAGGGCTCATTTCTCCACCCTCCCCCGACCCGGCCGCACCATCACCCCCCGATGCACCCGACAGAGCACTTTCCGCAAAGTGAAATCAATATTCCGACAGGCAGAAGTAGCCTTACCCTACCCGGTGGCCCGTCGGCTGCCGGGTAGGCTGCGCTTCTGCCTGCCACCCGCCGCCGCCCCTTCGAGAGTCTTCGGGTCACCCCGCTCGATACCGCGCCCCGAAAGGACCGCCGCCGTGCCGCCGTCCAGCGCCAGCTCCACCGACCCCAGATCGTCCGCTTCCAGTGGCGGCGTCCAGTCCCTCGAGCGCACCTTCGATCTGCTGGAGCGCATGGCGGACGCCGGGGGCGAGGTCGGTCTGAGCGAGCTCTCCGCGAGCAGCGGGTTGCCGCTGCCCACCATTCACCGGCTGATGCGCACGCTCGTGGCCTGCGGATACGTGCGGCAGCAGGCCAACCGCCGGTACGCGCTCGGCCCCCGGCTGATCCGCCTCGGCGAGTCCGCCTCCCGGCTGCTCGGCACCTGGGCCCGCCCGTATCTGGCGCGTCTGGTGGAGGAGACCGGCGAGACCGCGAACATGGCGCTGCTCGACGGTGACGAGATCGTCTACGTCGCCCAGGTGCCGTCCAAGCACTCGATGCGCATGTTCACCGAAGTGGGCCGCCGGGTGCTCCCGCACTCGACGGGTGTCGGCAAGGCGCTGCTGGCCCACACCCCGGACGACGAGGTGCGCGCGCTGCTCGCCCGTACGGGAATGCCCGCCGCGACGGAGAAGACGATCACCACTCCGGACGGCTTCCTCGCCGCGCTCGACGAGGTGCGCCGGACCGGTTACGCGATCGACGACAACGAGCAGGAGATCGGCGTCCGCTGCCTGGCCGTCCTCGTGCCCGACTCCCCGACCGCCGCCGCGATCTCGATCTCCGGGCCGGCCGGCCGGGTCACCGAGGCCGCCACCGAGAAGATCGTGCCGGTGCTTCAGCAGGTCGCGGTGGAGCTGTCGGAGGCCCTGGCCAGCTCGGGCCCGGGTCTCGGCTGACCCGAACGCCGACGGCGGCGGGGTCGCTCCGCCGCAGGTGCCGCGTCCGGGTCGCTCCGCCACTCGGCCCCCGGCGCCGTGCCGGGTCGCTCCGCCCCCGGCACCACGACCAGGTCACTCCGTCCCTGGAGCCACGCCCGGGTCACTCCACCTCCAACACCGCGACCGGCGCCCCCAGGCGCCCGTCCCTCATCTCCCGTACCGCGTCCGCCTCGTCGAGGCGGGCGCGGTCGTGCGTCACGAGGACGGTCGCCGTCGCGCGTTCACGGGTGAGCCGCAGCAGCAGGTCGAGCACCGCCGTCCCGCGCTCCTGGTCGAGGGCGCTGGTCGGCTCGTCGACCAGCAGCACCGAGGGCTCGTTGACCAGCGCGCGGGCGATGTTCACCCGCTGTCGCTGACCGCCGGACAACTGGTGCGGACGCCGGTTCGCCAGGTCGCCGAGCCCCACCTCGGCAAGCAACTCCCGTGCGCGCTGCGCCACTTGACGGCGTCCGTCCAGGTGGCCCATCACCTGGAGCTGTTCCAGTGCGGTCAGGGAGGGCAGCAGGTTGGGCTGCTGGAACACGATGCCGATCTCGCGCCGCCGCAGGACGGCCCGCTCGGCGGAGGTCAGAGCCCCCGTCTCCGTACCGCCGACGAGAACGCGCCCGCGGTCCGGGGCGACCAGGGTCGCGGCGACCGCGAGGAGGCTGGACTTGCCGGATCCGGAGGGACCGACGACGGCCGTCGTCGTGCCGGCCGGCACCCGCAGGCCGACACCGTCCAGGGCGGTCAGACGGCCGTCGCCGTCGGGGTAGGTGAGGGTGATGTCGTCGAGGGTCAGGCTCACGCGGCACTCTCCTGTGCGTCGGTCCGGTCGGTCCGGTCGGTCCGGGGCCTCGGTGCGGGGCCGCCGCCGAGCCCGGCCGGGGCCCTCATCGGGCGCTCGCCAGAGCGGTCAGGGGGTCCACGGCCGTGACCCGGCGGACGGCGAGTCCCGCGCCGAGCGCCCCGAGGGCGATCGTCACGGCGGCGGGTCCGAGCACGGTCGTGACGTCCAGGGCGTACGGGACGTCGCCGCCCCGCACGAGTGCGCCGGCTCCGGCCGCGAGCCCGCTGCCGAGCAGCGTCCCGGCGGTGAGCATGACGACGGCCTGGCCCAGCGCGTCGCGCAGGAGGTACGGCGTGGAGGCGCCCAGTGCCTTCAGGACCGCGATGTCGGGCGACCGCTGGATCGTCCAGACCGTGAAGAACGCCCCGGTGACGAGCGCCGAGATGACGAAGAGGAATCCGCGCATGAGCTGGAGCGAGCCGTTCTCGGCCCGGTAGGAGCCGATGGCGGTGAGCGCCTCGCCTCTCGTGAACGTCTTCGTGCCGGCGGCGCGGTCGCCCGCCCGCAGATCGGCTCCGTCGGTGCGCAGGGCGAGCACGGTCGCCGGACCGGAGAGGTCGGTCCACACGACGGGGGTGTGGCTGTACGAGGCGGGGCCCGCCACGGCGGCGACGGTCAGCCCGGCGCCACCGAGCACCACCCGGTCCCCTCGCCCCACGCCGAGTGCCGCGGCGGCCTTCTCGGACAGCACGGCACGCCCGGGGGCGACTCCCGCCGGGGCGATGCCCGAGCCCGGCCGCACCGCGAAGGACGACACCGCGGCCGTACGGTCCCCGGCGGAGGCGTTCAGGGTGCGGATGCCGATCGGCTCGGCCGAGGTGACGCCGGGCCGCCCGGCCCAGGTCTCCCGGGCGCGGACCGGCATCGGGGCGCCGGTGAAGGACACCGGCTGTCCCGCGGCCGGCGCGGCGAAGGCGAGGTGGTCGGCGGGCAGGGCGGTGACCGCCGAGGTGTTCTCCTCGGCGAGCCCGGCGGTCAGCCCGGACAGCAGGCCCACGAGCAGGGTGATCAGTAGGACGACGGCTCCCATCAGGGCGAACCGCCCCTTGGCGAACCGTAGGTCTCTCCAGGCGACGAACATGCTCCGAGCCTGCCGCCCGCGCCCTGTCCGGGGCATCGCACCGGCGCATGCTTCAGCCGGGCCGAAGGAGGGGCGTCCGGACCGCCGGGAGACGCACCGGACGGAACCGGAGGAACGCCCGCCCACGGACCAGGGAGGGGGACGGCGCCGGCGAAGGGAGCAGCCCTCTTTCAACCTTTCGGTTGACCGGAGCCGGTCCTGTCCCGCCTACCCTGGAACGACCATGAATGTCCCCCGCCCCTCCCCCGTCGTCGCCACCCTGCGGCTGTGTCTGTACGTCCTGCTCGCCGGCCTTCTCCTGCTGGCCGCCGTCCGTTCCGGGGACACCGGGCACCCGACGGCTGTCGTCCTGTCGGTCCTGGTGACGGGCGTGGTGCTCGTGGCGGGCGCGGTCTCCCCGGCGGTGCACCGCTCACGGCGTGCGGCCGCGCTGTGGGTGGCCGCCCTCGGCGCGAGCTGGCTGGCGCTCGTCGCGCTCTCACCGGACGGGCTGTGGGTGGCCTTCCCGCTCTACTTCCTGCAGCTTCACCTGTTGCCGGTGCGCTGGAGCCTGCCCGCGGTCGCCCTGACCGCCGGGGCGGCCGTCGCGAGCTTCGTGGCGCACGGCGCGCCCCTCACCCCCGGCGCGTTCATCGGCCCGCTGCTCGGGGCGGGGGTCGCGGTCGCCACGGTCCTCGGGTACGAGGCGCTGTACCGGGAGAGCGAGCGCCGCCGCGAGCTGATCGAGGAGCTGATCACCACCCGCGCCGAGCTGGCCGAGGCCGAACGCGCCGCGGGCACGCTCGCGGAGCGGGAGCGGCTGGCCCGGGAGATCCACGACACGCTCGCCCAGGGCCTGTCCAGCATCCAGCTCCTGATGCGGGCCGCCCAGCGGCTGCTGCCCGCGGACTCCCCCGCCGCCCCGCATGTGGAGCAGGCCCGCGCGACCGCGCAGGACAACCTCGCCGAAGCCCGTCGCTTCGTCCGCGCGCTCACCCCTCCCGAGCTGGAGCGCGGTTCGCTCGCCGGCGCGCTGGAGCGGCTGTGCCGGTCGGCCGCCGTGGAGGCGCCGGAGGTCCGCTTCTCGGTGAGCGGCACGCCGGCCGGGCTTCCGACCCCGTACGAGGTGGCCCTGCTGCGGATCGCCCAGTCGGCGCTCGGTAACACGCTGCGCCACGCGCGCGCGGATCGCGTGGAGATCACGCTCAGCTTCATGGACACCTCGGTCGCACTGGATGTGGTGGACGACGGCACCGGCTTCACCCCCGGCGACGTACGTCCGGACCGGGACCGTCCGGACCGGCACCACCTGAACCGGAAGCGCCCGGACGGAGACACCGCGGACGGCGATGCCACGCACGGCGACGCCACGGACGGGGGCTTCGGGCTGCCCGCGATGCGTTCGCGCGCGCGGTCGCTGGGCGGGAGGTTCACCGTCGAGTCGGCTCCCGGTCAGGGCACGGCGGTGGCGGTCACGCTGCCGCTGCCCGTGCCCGCCACCGGGGAGCCGGCCGATACGGACCGCCGCGCCGTGGGGAGCCGGGCATGACCGTCCGACTGCTGCTCGCGGACGACCACCCCGTCGTCCGCGCCGGACTGCGCGCGGTGCTGTCCGCGGAACCGGACTTCGAGATCGTCGCGGAGGCGGCGACGGCGGAGGCCGCGGTGGAGCGGGCCGGGGCAGGCGGTGTGGACGTCGTCCTCATGGACCTCCAGTTCGGCGCCGGGACGCACGGGGCGGAGGCCACGGCGGCCATCGCGGCACGCCCGGGCGCACCCCGGGTTCTCGTCCTGACCACGTACGACACCGACGCGGACATCCTCGCCGCGGTCGAGGCGGGCGCCTGTGGCTACCTCCTCAAGGACGCCCCTCCCGAGGAGCTCTCCGCCGCCGTGCGCACGGCGGCCTCGGGTCACTCGGCGCTCGCCCCGAAGGTCGCCGACCGGCTCATGGACCGCATGCGCACCCCGGCCGCCGCACTCAGCCGCCGTGAACTCGAGGTGCTCGAACTGGTCAAGGACGGTCTCTCGAACCAGCAGATCAGCAAGGAGCTGTTCCTGAGCCAGGCGACCGTGAAGTCCCATCTGGTCCACATCTACGCGAAGTTGGGCGTGGACTCCCGCACATCCGCCGTGGCGGCGGCCACCGAGCGGGGCGTCATCCGCAGAGGGCGCTAGGCCTGTCTGACAATTCCCGTCTGCCCGGCCCTGGCGGCTCAGAGGCGGGTGCGGTGCGGGGGTTCCCCGAAGAGTTCGACCGCGCTGCGGACGTCGGCGAGGCGGGTGGCGAGAGCGCTCACCGAGCCGATCGCGCCCGCGACCAGGAGGAGCGAGCGGCGCAGCCGGGGAATCTCCGGCATGCCTCCGGCGGCCATCGCGGCGAGGGACGCGAGCTCGTCCTCGGCGATACCCCGGTCGGGGAACTCGACCGGATGGACGGCGAGTTCACGGCGCAGCCGGGCGACGGCGGTACGCAACTCCGCCACCCTCGGATCCTCGTCGCTGCCCGTCACCGGTCTCTGCCCCAAGCTCCGCAACACAGCTCTCCCCCTCGCGCACGCTGTTGTGCGTCGGTCCCGCCCATGGCGGCTTCAGCCCCCGTGGCGGTGGTCAGGCGCCGGGGGACGCGGGCCAGTAAACGCCACCCGGTGCGCCGGGCGCCACTGCGCGGACCGAAATTCAGCCCGGGGACACCGCGGTGACGGCCGGGGTTCCGGGGCATGCCCGGGCCGGGTCGGGTATGCAGGGGGCATGACGGAGAACAAGGGCGAGGTGGCGGGGCTGGTGCTGGCGGCCGGAGGCGGACGGCGTCTCGGGGGCCGCCCCAAGGCATTGCTGCCCCACCGGGGGCGGCCCCTCGTCGAGCACGCGGTGGAGGAACTGCGGGCCGGCGGCTGCGCCCGCGTCCATGTCGTGCTCGGCGCCCGGGCCGACGCCGTACGGGATCAGGCGTCGCTGACCGGGTGCGTCCTCGTGGACAACCCCCGCTGGGAGGAGGGCATGGGCTCCTCGCTGCGGGCCGGGCTCGACTCACTGGCGGACTCGGGGGCGCGGGCCGCGCTGGTGTCGCTGGTCGACCAGCCGGGGATCGGCCGGGAGGCGGTGGCCCGGGTGCTGGCCGCGTACGCCTCTCCGCTGACGCTCGCCGCGGCGGCGTACGACGGTGAACGCGGCCATCCGGTGCTGTTCGGGGCCGGTCACTGGGCCGGGATCGCGGCGACCGCCACCGGCGACCGGGGGGCACGCGCCTATCTGAAGGCCCACGAGGACGCCCTCACCCTCGTCGAGTGCGGGGACGTGGCGCGGGCGTACGACATCGACACGGAGGCCGACCTGGTCCACCTCGAGTGAACGGGGTGGCACCGAGCGCCACCTTCCGTCGACCTGGAGAATCTCGACATCAACAAACCATTGAACTTCCACCATGAGGAAATTAGTATCCACTGCTCAGAAGCGCCTCGCCGTGTCGAAGGCGCCCGGCCCGGTCCGCGTGTGCCACGGCACCGGGTGCCAGGCGCGGTGACGCCTTCCGTGGTTCGCTCGTCCGACCGGCATGCGGCACGCCCGCAGGCCCCGTACGCGGATCGCCACGACCGGCTCGCCCGCACGTAGCTCGCTGAAGGAGTGACAGCTCATGTCCGCACCAGCGCCGTCCCCGCTGGCCATCGTCGACGCCGAGCCCCTGCCCCGGCAGGAGGAGGTCCTCACCGAAGCGGCCCTCGCCTTCGTGGCCGAGCTGCACCGGCTGTTCACGCCCCGGCGTGACGAGCTCCTCGCCCGCCGCGCGGAGCGGCGCGCCGAGATCGCCCGCACCTCCACGCTCGACTTCCTCCCGGAGACCGCCGCGATCCGCGCGGACGACTCCTGGAGGGTGGCCCCGGCCCCGGCCGCGCTCGAGGACCGCCGGGTCGAGATCACCGGCCCCACCGACCGCAAGATGACCATCAACGCCCTCAACTCGGGAGCCCGCGTCTGGCTCGCGGACTTCGAGGACGCCTCGGCGCCCACCTGGGAGAACGTGGTCACCGGTCAGCTCAATCTGATCGACGCCTACACCCGGAGCATCGACTTCACCGACCCGGGTTCCGGCAAGTCGTACGCCCTCCGGCCGGACGCCGAGCTCGCGACCGTCGTGATGCGGCCGCGCGGCTGGCATCTGAACGAGCGTCACCTCGTCGCCGCCGACGGCACGCCCGTGCCCGGCGCGCTCGTCGACTTCGGTCTCTACTTCTTCCACAACGCGCGGCGGCTGCTCGACCTCGGCAAGGGCCCCTACTTCTATCTGCCCAAGACCGAGTCCCACCTCGAAGCACGCCTGTGGAACGACGTGTTCGTCTTCGCGCAGGACTACGTCGGTGTCCCGCAGGGATCGGTCCGGGCGACCGTCCTGATCGAGACGATCACGGCCGCGTACGAGATGGACGAGATCCTCTACGAACTCCGCGACCACGCCTCGGGGTTGAACGCGGGCCGCTGGGACTACCTGTTCTCCATCGTCAAGAACTTCCGTGACGGCGGCACCAAGTTCGTCCTGCCGGACCGCAACGCGGTCACGATGACGGCCCCGTTCATGCGGGCGTACACCGAACTCCTCGTCCGCACCTGCCACCGGCGCGGCGCCCACGCGATCGGCGGCATGGCCGCTTTCATCCCCTCGCGGCGCGACGAGGAGGTCAACAAAGTGGCCTTCGAGAAGGTCAAGGCCGACAAGGACCGTGAGGCGGGCGACGGCTTCGACGGCTCGTGGGTGGCCCACCCCGACCTCGTCCCGATCGCGCTGGCCTCCTTCGACGCCGTCCTCGGCGACCGGCCCAACCAGAAGGACCGGCTGCGCGAGGACGTGTCGGTCGCGGCCGGTGACCTCATCGCCGTCGACTCGCTCGACGCGCGGCCGACGTACGACGGTCTGGTCAACGCCGTGCAGGTCGGCATCCGTTACATCGAGGCCTGGCTGCGCGGCCTGGGTGCCGTCGCCATCTTCAACCTCATGGAGGACGCCGCCACCGCCGAGATCTCGCGCTCGCAGATCTGGCAGTGGATCAACGCGGGTGTCGTCTTCGAGCACGACGGAAGGACCGTGGCGGCCACCCCGGAGCTGACCCGTGAGATCGCCGCGCGGGAACTCGCGGACATCCGCGCCGAGATCGGCGAGGAGGCCTTCGCGGCCGGCCGCTGGCAGCAGGCGCACGACCTGCTCCTGAAGGTCGCGCTGGACGAGGACTACGCGGACTTCCTCACCCTGCCCGCCTACGAGCAGCTCACCGGCTGACCCGGCTCAGTCCGCCGCGCCCGCTCCGTCCGCCGTACGGTCCGAGTGGCCCAGGGATCTCTCCGGGGCCACTCGGTCGCGCACCAGGCGCTTGACCGCGGTGGGCTCGGGGAAGCCCTGTTCGCGGCGGTCCCAGATCACCTCGTCGTTGACCCGGACGACGAAGACACCGCCGGTGCCGGGCTTCAGGGACAGTTCGTCGAGCTCCGCCTCGAAGGTGGTGAGCAGTTCCTGGGCCAGCCAGGCCGCGCGGGGCAGCCAGCGGCACTGGGTGCAGTACTCGATCTGGACCCGCTGGACGTCCGTCATCCCAGATGCACCGACCAATCCTGTTCCGCCGCCGGTTTGCCGTGCAGGTCGGGGACGCGCTTGAGCCAGTCCGGGCGGCCCCGCTGGGTCCGCTCCGCGCGGTCGGCGTCCTCGGCCGCGAGCTGTTCGCGGCTCGGGAAGTCCGTGGGGAGCCAGGCCGCGGAGGCGCGGACACGGGCGAGGAGGTAGCCGACGTAGGCCTCGCGGACCGCGTCAGGGCTCGCGAAGCCCGGCTCGTCCATGAGCCAGGCGTCGGGCACCTGCGCCAGGACCGTGCGCAGCAGTTCCTCGGTGACCTTCGGCGCCAGTTCGGCGTCGGCCGCGCGGGTGTCCGGGCCGTGGCCGCCGAGCGCGTGGCTCCTGAAGTCGTACGCCTTCTCCGGCGCCGAGGCGTCCCAGCGGTGGTGGAAGACGAGGGCCGCGCCGTGGTCGATCAGCCACAGGCGGGGCGGCGCGATGCCGAGGGTGGGCCAGATCATCAGGTTCGAACTGTGCACCGTGCGGTCCACGTTGACCGTGAGGGCGTCCAGCCAGATCACCTTGCCCGCCTCCAGCGGGTCGACCGGGAACGTCCGCGCGACCTCGGGAGTGAAGTCCTTCGCGCCCGGCAGGTAGTCCATGCCGAGGTTGAGCCCGGCACTGGCCCGGAGCAGGTCCTGGACCTCCTGATGGGGTTCGTGCTCGCCGGAGGCCGGGTCGAAGTGGACGAGGACCAGTTCGGGGAAGCGCAGACCGAGGGCCCGGGCCAGCTCACCGACGATGATCTCGGCGACCAGCGCCTTGTGGCCCTGGGCGGCCCCCGTGAACTTCACGACGTAGGTCCCCAGGTCGTCGGCCTCGACGAGCCCCGGCAACGAGCCGCCCTCGCGCAGGGGCGCGAGGTAGCGGGTCACGGTGACGTCATTCAGCATTTTCCCAGGCCATCCGAGTCTTCAGCCTGCCTTCCGGTCGTCCCGTCGGCGACGGTGGGCCTCTTGCTCCAGGTATCCGGCATGGAGTGACCATAGTAACCGCGCGTCATCATCGGCGAGGGGCGCCGACCGCCGCGAGCAGGGGGACTCTCCGTCGGCCGCGCACGCCCGCCCTGGAGCGGCCCGGTCGGGGCCGCGGGTGTCAGATCCCGGCCAGCGGGTTCGGCAGCGGGACGTAGCGGGCGGCGGCGCCGTCCGCGGATGTCCAGCGGAGCAGCAGGTTGGTCTTGCCCGGGAGGGTCGGTGAGGCGAGCAGGGCGGTGATCTCGGGGAGGTCGTGGGCCTCGCCGCAGCGGCGGAGTTCTCGTCGTACGGCGGGCCAGGGGTCCGTGCCGGGGAAGCGTTCGGCGAAGAGGGCGGCCAGCTCGGAGAGGTGGTTGACGACCAGGCAGTAGACGAGCCGTTCCCAGCCGGCCGCGCGGGTCACCTCCGGCAGCAGTTTCACGCCCTCCGCGTCCCGGAACAGGGCCTGGACGGGCATGCCGTCCCCGTCCACGGCCACCAGCGTGTTCTGCAGATGCGCCTCGACGACGACTCCGTGGCGGGCGAACGCCTCCAGCACCGGGGGCACGGTGTGACGGAGGTACGCGTCCCACCAGTCGGCCGGGTCGGTGAGCCGGTCGAGCGGGCTGCCGTCGAAGCCCTCCACCAGGGCGGCGGCGAGCAGCGGGGTGGCGCCGGGCAGGAGGTGCGGGCGCAGTCCGTCGCGGACCAGGACGGCGAGTTCCTCGAAGGCGAAGCCGGCGGTGCGGTAGCCGCGGTCGCCGAGCCAGGCGGCGGGACCGTCCTGCGCGGCGAACGCGTCGGCGGTGGCCGCGTCGGTGGCCCGGACCTTCAGCAGGTCGTGCCTCCACAGCCGGCGGATGTCGTTGGTGATGCGGACGTCGAGGCTGAACTTGACGAACAGGTCGTCCTCGGGGGCGTAGAGGGTGCGGATCGCGGCTGTCGGCCGGAGCGGGCGGGCCGTCGGTCCGAGGCGCAGGAGACGGCCGTCGGCGAAGGCGTCCTGGATCGCCGGGACGGACCCGGTCAGCGTCAACTGCCAGGGGTGGGCGGGGAGCAGCCGGTAGCCGGCGGGGGCCCGGCCCAGCGCGTCGAGGGCCCGCGTGTCGCCCTCCTCGACGACCGCGTCCTCCCGCACGGCGAGCAGTTCCAGCGGGAAGCGGGCGTACGCCTCGGGTGCGTACGGCAGCCAGCCGGAGACCGGGCCGCCGCCGCGGGTCTTGGGTGCCGGGTGGTACGGGTGCCCCATGATCAGGGACTGTTCGGACCGCAGATACGGGTCCTCCGGGGGCGTCGTGCGGGCGCGGGCGCGCAGGAGGGCCGCGACCACGTCCCGGCTGTCGGTCATCTCCGCGGGCAGCCCGGTGTTGTCCACGCCGGTGAACCGGCGCAGTTCCCCGGCGGCGAGTGCGACCAGCTCCGGGTGGGTGAGCCGCCGCCAGGTTCCGTCGGCGCGCAGGTCGGGTGCGAAGGGGCGCCGCGTCCCCCGTACGCGCAGCTCCCGGCGGCTCGCGCGCAGCCGGAACACGCCCGGTTCCCCCGTGGGGTCGGCGAGTTCGCGGAGGAGACAATTGAGCAATGGCGCGGCGGCGTACGCGTCGGCGGCCGCGTCCATGTCGCCAGCGGTGAGCTGGGGG
This sequence comes from Streptomyces sp. NPDC005070, assembly GCF_053600395.1. NCBI lineage: Bacteria > Bacillati > Actinomycetota > Actinomycetes > Kitasatosporales > Streptomycetaceae > Streptomyces > Streptomyces sp. NPDC005070. The sequence goes on from NZ_JBSFZS010000076.1 coordinate 35,401, forward strand.
AACACGGTCGGCTTGAAGTCCACGCGATCCATCCGGTCCATTCGATTCATACGGTGCACTGGTGATCAGTATGTCCGCCGCGGCGGACGATCACGACGCAGTCCCCGTACGCAAGGAGCCCGCCTGTGCCCCGTCCCTCCCCGCCCGACACCGAGGCCGCGTTCGCCGAGGAGCTGAGTGTCGTACGTCCCGGACTGTCGGCTCCGTACGCGGAGGCGCTGCCCGGGGCCCGGGCCGCCGTGCTGACCCGGCTGTGGCGTGCGCTGGCCTGCGAGCCGCTGCCGTGGATCGCCCGCCGTGACACGGACGGTGAGGGCCTGACCCTTCGCCTGGCGGACGGCCGCCGGCTGCGCGGTCCCCTCCCCGACCCGTACTCCACCGCCGCCTACGTGACCGAAGTGCGGCTCGGTGAGCGGGTGTACGACCGCCCGGACGTCCTCGTCGACGCCCTCGACGTGCCGCACGGTGGTGCCTTCTCGGCCGAACTCGCGGACAGCGTCGCCTCCTTGGCACTGTCGCGGGCCGACCGGCGGCCGGACGAGGCACCCGGTCCGTCCGAGGCGAGCTGGGCGTGGGAGCAGCGGATTGTCGACGGGCACCCGTATCACCCCAACTGCCGTGCGCGGCCGGGGTTCTCGGTGGCCGAGCAACTCGCGTACGGGCCCGAGCACCGGACGTCGGTGCGGCTGGGCCTGGTGGCGGTGGACGACGCGCTCGTGACGGGCGAGTGGCCGAAGTGGCTGCGGGACGGGGAGCGGGTGCTGATCCCGGTGCATCCCTGGCAGGTGGCCCATGTGCTGGACGCACCGGTCCAGGAGGGTTTCGCCGGGCGCCCGTTGATGTCGCTGCGCACGCTCGCGGTGCCGGACGGGCCGCATGTGAAGACGGCGCTGAGCGCCCGGCTGACCTCGTCGGTGCGGGACATCTCGGTGTACTCGGTGCGGACGGCGGACACGGTCTCGGCGTTCATGGAGGAGATGGCGGCCCGTCTGGACGCGCCGCTGCACATCACCCGCACCCTCGGCGCGGCCACCGCCGGTTCCCCCGATCTCGCGGCGGTGGTGCGGGAGTCGCCGGACGAGTACGCGGGCGACGGCGAGCGCTGTGTCCCGGTGGCCGCGCTTCCGCTGACCCGGCTGCCCGAGAAACCGTCCTGGCTGGCCGAGTTCACCCGTCTCGTCCTCACGGTGGGGCTGCGGCTGCTGGAGCTCGGGGTGGCCCTGGAGGCACACGGCCAGAACCTGCTCGTGATCCTCGACCGCGCGGGCTCCCCCGTCCGCCTCGTCTACCGTGACCTGGCCGACATCCGGGTGAGCCCGGCCCGGCTGGGCCGGCACGGCCTGCCGGTCCCGCCGCTGTCCGGGCGCATCGTGACGGACGACGAGACCGCCCTGCGGCGCAAGCTCTTCGGGTCCCTCGTCGGCGGCGCGCTGGGCGCGACGGCGGGTTCGGCGGCCGTGCTGCGCGAGGCACTTGAAGGCGTCGCGGCGGATCTCCCGCGCACCGCGGACCTCCCCGCGCTCCTCGGTGAGCCACTTCCCGCCAAGGCTCTGACGTTGATGCGGCTCTCCCCGGAGACCCCCGGTGACCTGTGGACTCGGCTTCCCAACCCGCTCTCCGGACCTGGCGCGTCCTGACGGTCGACACCTCTCGTTTTTACGAGCGGCACCTTTGATCAATAGGATCCGCCGATGATCACAAGACAACGGCTGGCGGCGGGCGTCTGCGCCCTGCTCGCCTTCCTGGCCGCCGGGATCGCCTACCCGGCCGGCGCGGTCGCCGACGAAACGACGGCGACCGCGCCCAAGGTCGAACTCCTGCTGGACGTCAGCGGTTCGATGCGGGCCCGGGACATCGACGGCGAGTCGCGGATGTCCGCGGCGAAGCAGGCGTTCAACGAAGTGCTCGACGCGACACCGGAGGAGGTCCAGCTCGGCATCCGCACCCTCGGCGCCAACTACCCGGGGGACGACCGCAAGACCGGCTGCAAGGACACGGCCCAGCTCTACCCGGTCGGGACGCTGGACCGCACCGAGGCCAAGACCGCGGTCGCGACCCTCAGCCCGACCGGCTGGACCCCGATAGGTCCGGCCCTGCTCAAGGCGGCCGACGACCTCCAGGGCGGTGAGGGCACCCGGCGCATCGTGCTGATCAGCGACGGCGAGGACACCTGCCAGCCGCTGGACCCGTGCCAGGTGGCCCGCGAGATCGCGGCCAAGGGCATCGACCTGACCATCGACACCCTGGGTCTGGTCCCCAACCTCAAGGTGAGCAGGCAGTTGAGCTGCATCGCCGAGGCCACCGGGGGCACGTACACCTCGGTGGAGCACAAGGAGCAGCTCAGCGACCGCGTCAACCAGTTGGTGGGCCGCGCCGCCGATCCGGTGGTCAAGCCGGTGGCCGTGCAGGGTGCCGACTCGTGCACCGCGGCGCCCGCCGTGAAGTCGGGCATCTACACCGACCGCGAGGAGTTCGCCCAGCACCGCTGGTACCGCGTGGAGGTAGCGCCCGGCAAGGAGCTGCGCGCCTCGGTGAGCATCGCGGCCGACCGTCAGGTCAACCCCGACTACGGGGTGCTGCTGCGGGCCGTCACCACGCACGGCCGGGAGATCGTGCGCGGCGAGTCGGCCGGGAACGGCCGCACGGACGTCGTGTCGACCGGACTGCGCTACCCGAAGGCGGAGAGCGACGACGACAACGCGCCCGCCGAGGTCGTGTGTCTGCAGGTGTCCAACTCCTTCTCGGCCGCGTCCGGCGTGAAGACCACGCCCGGACTGCCCCTGGAACTGACCGTCGACGTCGTGGACGGCCCGGACCAGGCGAGCGACGTGGCCTCCTTCGGCCTCGGCCGCGGCTGGTGGCTGCTCGGCGCCCTGGTGCTCACCGGCTTCATCGCCGGTCTGCTGTGGGGCTGGATCTCCCGCTGGCGGTTCTCGGTCTGGAGGACCAACTGATGCGTATCCGACGTGTACTGAGCACCGCCGCCCTCCTCGCGGGAGTCGCCGCGGCACCCGCGCTGCTCGGCGTGACCGCCTCCCCGGCGCTCGCCGACGCCTCGCCGTCCGCGAGCCCTTCGGGTGACGACGCCGCGCCCACCGAGGCCGGTACGTCGTTCCGTACGGCGACCGAGATCGAGCAGGGAGTGCAGGCCACCGCCGACGCCTCCACGGGTGACTACCTGTACTGGCAGTTCCCCGCGGACGCCGGACAGCGGCCCACCGTGAAGGCGACGGTCAAGCTGCCCGAGGCGTCCAAGCGCGGCTCCTCCGAGACCTGGCAGATCGACGTGTACGACGGTCTGCGGCGCCGTCAGGCCTGCCAGTACGGGGCGCAGACCCGCACGGCGGGGTCGGACGCGTCCTCCGTGGAGCTGTCCTGCACCCTGCGCACCGTGCGTGCCTGGTCGGAGATCTGGGCCAACGACCCGCTGCCGGGCACCTATTACATCCGGCTCACCGCCACCGGTCTCGGCGCGGCCGATCTGGGTCTGCCGATGAGCACGGAACTCCGCGTGGACTCCAAGGACATCGGCGGTTCCGCGGCGGTCGACGGCTCGCTCGCCAAGCCGTTGGTCCCGGGCATCGCCGTGACGTCGGAGAAGTCCGACGACGCCTCCGACGAGGGTTCCGATGGTTCGGGCTCCAAGACGGCGACGCTGTCCTCGCTCCGGCCCGACACCTCCGGCTGGTGGTCCGACCGCTGGGTGTGGACCGGGATCGGCGGCATCCTCGCGGCGCTCGCCGGCATCTGGGGGTACTCGCTGACGCGGGGCAGGGGACGCCCGTCCCGGATTCCGCCGGGCGCCTGATCCGCAAGCCGTGAACCGGGGCCCGCGCGGTGGGCCGGCCGTCGGTGCGCGTGCTCGCCCTCGCCGGTTCGTGTGC
>NZ_JBSFZS010000077.1:0-39177 GCF_053600395.1 Streptomyces sp. NPDC005070
CTCCCGGCTCCGCGCCGGGCGCCGCTCCTGCCTTCGGCCCGCTCCGCCCGCGCTGCGCCGACGCGCGCCCACATGTGGATAGGGCCGTGGCCATGAGTCGAGTACCGCAGGAACGCGGCAACGGTCCAAGCATGCCTCCGGCGGGGGCGCTCAGGCTCCGAGATGGCGGGGGCGCCGTTCGCGGGTGCCGGCCGAGTGTGGTGTACGCGGGGTGCTCCCATCCCGTCTGCCGTCGACCCAGGCAGAGCCGAGCAGGCGCGGCCCAGGGCGTCAAGGTCGTTCGTCCAGTAGGGCGCTCCACCTTGACGCCCTGAACCACGCCTGCTCCACGGTGTGTGGGTCGACGGCAGACGGGATGGGAGCCGGCGTGAGTGGTGGGGAAGGGCAACTGGATGGCTTAAAGGTTGTTTTGACTGGCTGCGAGAAGGGGTAGAGCAGGGAGCTTGACTAGGGTTCTTCGGTCGGATTGAGCAGACTGCGTCATGTGAGCGATCATGGCGCGGTGGACACGGATTATGGGGCGGTGCTCGCGGATTCGGACCGGGAGCAGTGGGGATTCGTTCCTCGCCAGATGGTTGGACCGCTGAGCTTCGGGGCCGATCGATATGAAGTGGTCACGATCATGGCGGGGCATGGCTTTGTCGCCGAGGAGTGCGAGATCGAGCGCTGGAACCCGCAGCGTGCGCAGTGGCGAGTCGAGTTCCGCAGGGCCGAGTCGGACGAGCGTCGCCCTGCCGTGAACTGCTACTTCATCGAAGGCGTGGGCTTGACCTGCGTGCTCGTCGATGGGCTGCGTGGCCCCCAGGTCACGTGCGAGGGGATCCGCCTGATCGGCCGCGTGCCGTTGGAGCTGGACGCGGAGCTGGAGACGTGCGCCGTAGAGCGGGACTTGAGTTGGTGGTATTGCCCTACGGGCTACATATGCTGGGCCGACTTCTCGTTCGAGCGGGGCGCGCAGTTCGCTGGCGATACCCTCTTGAGCTGGGCATCGTTTGGCAAGCCCGGGGTGCTCGCACACGGTTCCTGGGACATCGCTCCGGCAGAGGTCCGGCACTACGGGTGGTCCCCTTGGTACTGAGGCACAGCTGAGAGCTAGTTCGTTTGGATAAACGGCGATAGCAGATGAGGGCGCTGGCGATGCCGGCGAAGGCGAAGAAGTACTCGGCCTTGCGCTCGCCCTCGCTGCGAGCGGAGGTGCTGTGATCCTCGTCGGCGGCGCGGTCCTGGTCTTGCTGCTGCTCGCCGTCTGGAGATCGTCAGCGACGTGCCCTTCTCGTGCCCGTTCGCTCGGGAAGCAGCGGGGAACCACGGTCGTTGGCGGGTAGCGGACACGAGAACGACCCCTGACCGATTTACCTGGTCAGGGGCCGTTCACCTGCGGTGGGTGTGGGATTTGAACCCACGGTGGCATCGCTGCCACGACGGTTTTCAAGACCGCTTACAGGAGGTGGCCTTGCCGACGCGGCACCCACGTCGGCGAACAGCGCAGATTCGCCTCGTCAGAGGTCCACGCGGTGCTCGGCAGCCGACGGATCATCGACCGATCCGTGGCGCAAGGTGACGTGGGCGGGGCGGAAGGGCACGCCCCGCAGGATGGGTGCCATCACAGCGAATAGCGCGTCAGCGTCCGGCCCATAGGCATAAAGAACTGCCTCACCACCCCCGAATTCGCTCCCATCGAACTGTCCGGCGTCGGCTTGTTCAATCACCTCGGTCAGAAGGGACCGTGCCTGGCGGACGAGTTCCCGTTGGTCGGGCTCGCCGAAGCCGTCACCGGCCAGTCGATAGCGGGCGATGACGGCATGCTCGGCGCCGGTTTCTTCTTCGTCTGCGTTGGCCATGCCGAAGACGATCTCACCCCACACTGACATCAGCACCTGACACCAACGGGTGCGAGCATGGGCGGTCGACACCGAACCTCAGAGGCCGGCAGGACGAGGCAGATGACAGGTTGACCGACGTCGATGGGTCCCCGTAACCGACCTGATAAAGATGAGGCCGCATGGTCAAAGTTGTCGGCCGGAGCGCGTTCGACTACCACCACCAGTCGCCACCACCCGCGAGAGAGCGCTGCAAGTAGTCCTCCAGCTCCCGTGCAGCCCACAGCCGACTGTCGGTTTCGTGGTCCCAGACGAAGATATCCGGACGTTCGGGCGTCAACACGAAGGCGAACTGGTCGCCCCCACCGTTGTCGCCGAAGAACAGCAGCGGATCAAAGGGCATGTACAGGCCCGGGAACGTATCAGGAGCCCAGAACAGCAGGTTCTGTTCCACGATCCGATCCAGGGACCAGACGACGTCCTTCGCGTAGGCGCCGACTACCCCGTTGGTCTCCAGCAGCAGCGCTGCCAGTTGCGCCGGCAAGCCTCGGCCGAGCCGCTGCTCCGCCTCAGCGAGAGCGGTCCCGTCCACAGACGGTCGAAATGTGACGCCGGGCAGAGCCCCAGCAGCAGCTTCTCTCCACACGAGCGCAGCCTAATCGGTGGGACCAGTCATCCCGAGTGCAGGCGCCGTACAGCAGCGAAGTACAGCAACCAGCACGACCGCAGCCGACCGTCACCAGCGCTTGGCGACCGGTTCACCAACCCGGCAGACCTCAATGACCGTCGCGCCCATAGTTCGCATCGAGGGGGCCTACGGCTTGACTTCAGGTCAGCGCAGCGCGTTGATCGCGCATAGGGCACCGAGCCCGGCGGTCGCCATCCAGCGACAGACCAGATCACCTTCTCCACCTTGACGCCCTGGACCACGCCCGCTCCACGGCGTGTGGGTCGACGGCGTACGGGATGGAAGCTGGGGGTGGCGGGTACGCGATCTCCGGGCCCCGGCCCCGGGTCGGAAAGGCGCTCAGCGCCTCGCACGGCGGCGGTGGCGACGGATCACCACGGCGAAGGCCAAGACCAGCAGTACCAGCCAGATGGAGACCTCCGGCGATCCGGCAGACCCGCCGACCAGACGGAGCAGTGCGACGAAGCCGATGAACACCGCGGCAAGTTGCAGAATGAGCCGACCCATATCGGAACTCGTCCCTTCGGAGTGATTCTGGCGCGTGATCGGATCGTATAGCTACGGATCAGTAGGCGACCGTGTCCCATCCGCGCCCGATCAACTTGATAGCCATGGGCAGTTGGCCGTCTGCTTACTACGCATGGGCTCGCTCAGGAGCCGAAGACTCCTGCTTAAAAGGTGAGTTCAGGCCCCCCAACACGGCTAAATCGCGCCCTACTCCGACCCATCCTCAATCAACCACACTGGTTCACATGGGGGGTTTATCCGATCAATCCCAGTTCGCATGTGATCGTTGCGGTGCCGCCGGCTCCACCGTGCGCGAGCGAGGGCGCATCGACCTCATGGCCAAGCTCTGCGATGTCTGCTGGAACACCATCGCCAACGAGATGGCCGAAGTCGACGGGGCCACGGCCGCCCCGCGACCCGAGCCCGATCCCGACGACGTGTCATGGATCGAGCCACCCACTTGCCCCACTTGCGGATCATTAGTTCGGGTATGCCCCACGAACTACGATCGCTGGGTCAGCCTCGCTACGTTGGAGTTGCCCGCCAAGGACGTCCCAGAGCCCTTCCGGTGGCGTTTGACGAAGCTTCCGGCCCGATCCCCCATCGTCACCGACATCGTGGCCGTACGGGTCCGTGGAGTCGATCCGCTGCCGGGCGAATCCGTCGTGCCGGCCCACCGCATGATGTGCGTCCCCGAGTAGCGTGAGACGTCGATCACAGCACGCCGACAGTCGACCGCCGTGCCCGCGGCGTGCCCGATCGGGCGGCGACCGGCGGGGAGCCACGGGGAACGTCGGCGAACGACGCGAGAACCCGCACGTCAGCGTCTCGCCAGCTCAGCCCGGACCCACGTACGCGATCTTCCAAACTAGCTACGCGGGTTCGATTCCCGTCGCCCGCTCCATATGACGTAGAGCCAGGTCGGAGGATGGATTCCTCCCGCCTGGCTCTCGTCGTTCCCGGGGGCGTTCCGGTCCGCCGGAGTTCCGGGTCCGGTCCGCCGGAGTTTCTGGCGCGGAGATGTACGCGGACGGCGCGCGTGGTCGCCGGCGTGCGCCCGGCGCGGGCCGCGCGGCGCCTCTCCGCGATCCGGCGAAGGGCGCTTCTCGCCGCGTCCCGTTCAGAAACTGATCGAGTTGATGGTCTCCGCTATCGAGTCGAGAAACCGGTTGATGGAGGGAGCCATACCGGTCGACGCGAGGAAGAAGCCGAAGAGCACCGCGACGATGGCAGGCCCCGGCTTGATGGATCCCCCTCGGATCAACACCACGAGGATGATCGCCAACAGCAGCACCACTGACAGCGAAATGGCCACAACTGATCACACCCTACGGTCGGTCCGCTCTCCCGGCCCGGAGGTGCAGCCCCGCACACCCCCGCCAGAACCATCGTGCCACCAACCGGCCACTCCTATGCGACAGGTGACGCATCGTTGACCGGGCCCCGACCCCGGAGTGAGCCCGCGCCTCACCCGGGCCACGCCGCCCCGCCCCGCCCCGGGCCGCACGCGAGCACACCGTGGACACTGCCCCGCGGCGCAATTCGAAGGCGCTCCTCACAGCAAATTCCCGGCGACCGTTGCCATGTCCACACATCCTGTTCGCAGGTAATTCGAATTGTTGCCACCGGCACACCGCGACCACGGCGCACGGGCCGCCAAAGGGCTTCGAACCGGACATATCTCCAGAGTCGCCCGCAGGCGTTATGCACGGCTAAGTCGGAATGAATCCGGACAGAACACCCTTCGCCGGTAAGCGAATCGATATACGAAACCACTTGCGGATCGGGAGGCACACATCTCCGAATCCTGGGTACGCGCAGGCGATAAGAAGGAATGACATCGGGCGTTTTACGAGAACGCACAGACGACGCTAGGGTGCCTCAGATGTTCCACGCCGCCACGCCCCCCGTTCGCGCAGCGAGGTCCGGAAACGTCCCCCCGAGTTCTTGGCGGGAGGGCCTGTGACCAACTCGCTCCGGCCCCACAGTCACCACGGATCACCACTCCCCCCGGCCCGGCAGCCGGTGGACGGAGTGCCGGGCCCGCGCTCGCCCCGGACGTCCGCGACGGCGGGCACCGCACCGGGCGCCAAGCCCGCCAAACAGCGCGACGCCTTCTTCGACAACGCCAAGTACCTGGCGATCGTGCTCGTGGCCATGGGTCACGCGTGGGAGCCGTTGAAGGGGCAGAGCCGCATCCTGGAAGCGCTGTACACGGTGGTGTACAGCTTCCACATGCCGGCGTTCATCATCATCTCCGGCTATTTCTCGCGCAGCTTCGACATGCGCCCCGACCGCCTGAAGCGGCTGGTCACCGGCGTCGCCGTCCCGTACGTCCTGTTCGAGACGGCGTACTCGCTCGTCGACCGCTTCGCCTGGGGCGCCCCGGACCAGTCGATCAGCCTGCTCGACCCCTGGTACCTCACCTGGTTCCTGGTCGCGCTGTTCGTCTGGCGGCTGACCACCCCGCTGTGGAAGCTGGTCCGCTGGCCGGTCCCGGTGGCCGTGTGCGTCGCCCTGCTCGCGTCCGTCTCGCCCGCGATAGGTGACGACCTGGACCTTCAGCGGGTGCTGCAGTTCCTGCCGTTCTTCGTCCTCGGTCTCGTCATGAAGCCCGAGCACTTCCAGATGGTGCGCCGCCGCGAGGTGCGCGTCCTGTCGGTGCCGGTGTTCGCCACGGCGCTGCTCGTGGGCTGGTGGGCGGTGCCCCGGATGAACACCGCCTGGTTCTTCCACCGCGACAGCGCGCAGGAGCTGGGTGCCCCCTGGTGGGCCGGCGTCGTCATGATGCTCGCGCTCTACGGCTCCTCGCTGGCGCTCACGGTCTGCTTCTTCGCCTGGGTGCCGCGGCGCACGTTCTGGTTCACGGCGCTGGGCGCGGGCACGCTGTACGGCTATCTGCTGCACGGTTTCGTCGTCAAGGCAGCCGACCACTGGGGCTGGTTCGACCACGGGTGGATGCACAAGCCGCTCGGCGAGGTGCTCGTGACGGTGTTCGCGGCCGCGCTCGTCACCGTCCTGTGCACCCGGCCCGTCCAGCGGATCTTCCGGTTCTCGATGGAGCCGAAGATGGCGTGGGCGTTCAGGCGGGATCCGGCGGAGGCCGCCCGGGAGCGGGCCAAGGCCACCGCGTAGGGGGCCGGCACGCGGCCGGCCGGACACGGCCGGCCGATGGCCGCGTGGCCGGTCGGCGGACGAGGCGCGTACGAGAAGGGCGGGCCCGGGAAACTCCGGGCCCGCCCTTCCGCGTGCGGGCGTTCAGTCCGGCGGCAGCCCCAGCAGGGAGCGCATCGTCTCGTACTTCCTCGTCAGCCGGGCCCGGGTGAGCTCGTCGAGGACCGCGAGGCGGCGCGGGTCGGAGTTGTGCGCCAGGTCGGACGCCTTGACCAGCAGGGCGCCCCGGGTGGTGCGGACGCGTCGCGCGTACGCCTCCGGGGCCTCGCCGTCCGCCTTGGTGAGCGCCCGGACGATGTCCTTCGTACGAGGGCTCAGCGCGGCTTCGTCCAGCCACTCCTCGGAAAGGGCGTCGTCCTCGACGGCGTCGTGCAGCCAGGCCGCCGCCATCTGGTCGTCGTCGCCGCCGCGCTCGCGGACGCCGTCCGCCACGGCCTGGAGGTGCTCGGCGTACGGCCGGCCGGCCTTGTCGGTCTGGGCCGCGTGCGCCGCGCGGGCGAGCGCTTCGACTTCGGCCAGGGTCAGGAGAGGTCGGGTCACGCGATCAGTGTCTCCTCGGTACGGGCCGCCGCCAGCGTCGCGGGAACCGCGGGGGGGCCGTCAGCGTACCGGGGCCAGGGCGTCGCGGCAGATGAGCAGGAGGGCGCGGTCGTCGTTGACGTCCCTGGCCACCGCCTCGATGAGGTGCCAGGCGGCGCCGTGGAAGCCGCCGGCGACATAGCGGTCGGCCTCCCCGGTGAGCCGGTCGATGCCCTCGACGATGTCCCGGTCGGCGGTCTCGACCAGACCGTCCGTGAACAGCATGAGCACGTCCCCGGGCCGCAGCGAGCCCTTCACCGGGTCGAACTGGGCGCCGTCGTACACACCGAGCAGGGGGCCTTCGGCGGCCTTCTCCTCCCAGCGGCCGCTGCCCGCGCTGAGCTGGAGGCCCGGCGGGTGTCCGGCGGAGAAGAGCTCGTAGTCGCCCGAGTCGAGGTCGAGCACCAGATGGATCGAGGTCGCGAAGCCCTCGTCCCAGTCCTGGCGCAGCAGATAGCCGTTCGCGGCGGGCAGGAAGGCGTGCGGCGGCAGGGAGCCGAGGAGGCCGCCGAACGCCCCGGACAGCAGCAGGGCGCGGGAGCCGGCGTCCATTCCCTTGCCGGAGACGTCCGTGAGGACGACTTCGAGGGTCCGGCCGCCATTCGTCCGGGCGGCCACGACGAAGTCCCCGGAGAAGGACTGGCCGCCCGCCGGGCGCAGCGCCATCTCGCGGTGCCAGCCCACCGGCAGCTTCGGCAGCTTGCTCTGCACGCGGATGCGTTCGCGCAGGTCGAAGAGCATGGTGCCGCCGCGCCGCCAGGGCACGCCCACGCGGCTGCGGAACTGTGCGATCAGCAGTCCGAAGAAGCCGCAGGCCGCGACGACCAGGACCACGCCGGGCGTCACCCGGGAGGGGCCCTCGGTGTACGGGCCGAGCTTCACGGACTCCACTATCAGCGCGGTGGCGGCGGCCGCGTACAGCCCGAGCAGGCTGGCGGGCCGCAACAGCAGGCCGCCGGCCACGATCGGCAGGACCAGGGCGGCGGGTGAGCACCACACCGAGTTGACCAGGGTCGTGGAGGCGATCACCGGGATCATGATCAGCAGAGCGGCCAGCGCGATCCAGTCGGAACCGTCCCCGCGGAAGTAGTCGACGGCGGATCTGCGCAGCCCTGTGCGGGCCCGGTGCCATTGCATCTTCAACCGGGCCGTGAACGTATCGGCTTCAGCGCGCCGCTCTCGTCCTGCTGCCATTAGTTCGGGACCCTATCCATCGGACCAGGCGCTTGGCACGGGAGGTCCTACTTGTCCCCCCTCCGAGCGCTCAACTTCACAGAGAACCACACCGGCACGTGGGTGCCGGGGCCGTCGCGGACGGGCGAAATTCCCTCGCTCGTACCGCATTGCCCTGGTAGGCATGGGCCATGACGACTGACGTTCGGGTGCTGCGGCAGGCCGACTGGGACGAATGGTACGAGAACCTGATCCGCGCGTTCGGAGGTGTGGCGGAGTCGTCCGAGGAGCGCGAGCTGTGGAACGCGCTCACAGAGTACGACCGTTCGCTGGGCGTGTGGGACGGGGAGAGCTGTGTGGGTACGGCGGGGGCCTTCTCCTTCCGTGTGACGGTCCCGGGCGGCGCCTCGGTGCCGGCGGCCGGAGTCACGATGGTGAGCGTCGCGGCCACGCACCGGCGGCGCGGAGTGCTGACCGCGATGATGCGCCGCCAGCTCGACGACGTACGGGCCAGGGGTGAGGCGCTCGCCGTCCTGGTCGCGTCGGAGCCGGTGATCTACGGGCGCTTCGGCTACGGCATCGCGACCTCGTCGGTGAGCGCGGAGATCGACACCGCCCGGGTCCGGCTGTCCGTGCCGCCCGGTACCGACGACGTACGGCTGCGCTACGCGGCGCCGGCCGAGGTGCTGGACGCGTGCGAGGCGGTGTACGCGCGGCTCGTGCCGCGGCGGCCCGGGATGCTGGAGCGCCGGCCCGGCTGGGAGCGGCTCATGCTGCTCGACCCGGAGAGCGAGCGCAGCGGAGCCTCTCCGTTGCAGTGTGTGGTCGCCGAGCGGGACGGCGAGATCGTCGGGTACACGCGCTTCCGGGTCAAGCCGGAGTGGGGCCCGGCCGGGCACAACGGCGCGGTGACGATGGTGGACCTGGAGGGGCTGGACCCGGCGGCGCGGGCCGCGCTGTGGCGGTTCCTCTTCGACATCGACCTGACGTCCACGCTGCGGACCCGGGGGCGCCCCATGGACGACGCCTGGCAGCACATGGTCTCCGACATCCGCCGCTGCCAACTGCGGGTGAAGGACTCGCTGCATGTGCGGCTCGTCGAAGTCGGCGCGGCGCTGGAGGCGCGGAGCTACCAGGCCCCGGTGGACGTGGTGTTCGAGGTCGAGGACTCCTTCTGCCTCTGGAACGAGGGGCGTTGGCGGCTCACCGGCGACACCAAGGGCGCGGTGTGCGTACGGACCGAGGACGCTCCGGATCTCGCCCTGACCGTCCGGGAGTTGGGGGCCGCCTATCTGGGCGGTGTGTCGCTGGCCTCGCTCGCGGCCGCCGGCAGGGTGCGTGAACTGCGGCAAGGGGCCCTGGCGGAGGCGTCGACGGCGTTCACGTCGGTGCTCTCCCCCTGGCTGCCGCACGGGTTCTAGACCCGGCATCCCCGTGGACGTCGGGTTCCGGGACCCGGCACCCTCGCGGGCGCTCAGGCCTTCTGGCAGGCCGGGCACCAGAAGAGATTGCGGGCGGCGAGATCGGCGGTGCGGATCTCGCCGCCACAGATGTGGCAGGGCAGACTGGCCCTGCGGTAGACGTAGACCTCGCCGCCGTGGTCGTCCACGCGCGGCGGGCGGCCCATCGCCTCGGGGGTGTGCTCCGGCCGGACCGTGTCGATGCGGTTGTGGCGGACGCCCTCGCGCATGAGGTCCACGAGGTCGGCCCAGATCGCGTCCCATTCCCTGGCGCCGAGATCCCTCCCCGCCCGGTACGGGTCGATGCCGTGCCGGAAGAGGACCTCCGCGCGGTAGACGTTGCCCACACCCGCGATGACCTTCTGGTCCATCAGCAGCGCGGCGATCGTCGTACGACTGCGGGAGACCCGGCGGTAGGCCGCGGCGGGATCGGCGTCCGGGCGCAGCGGGTCCGGGCCGAGGCGGTCGTGTATCGCGCGTTTCTCGTCGTCCGTGATCAGCGCGCAGGTGGTGGGGCCGCGCAGGTCGACGTACGCGGTCTCGTTCACGAGTCGCAGGCGGACGGTGTCGGTGGGCGGCGGGGCGGGCGTGCCGCCGAAGCCGACCTTGCCGAAGAGGCCGAGGTGGATGTGGATCCAGCGCTCCGGGCGGAAGCCGAGGAAGAGGTGCTTGCCGTGGGCCTGCGTCCCGGTCAGGACCGATCCGTCGAGGAGGGCCGCGGCGTCACCGAACCTGCCCTGCGGGCTGGTGACGCGGACGCCGCGGCCACCGAACGCGGCGAGGTAGTCCTCCGCGAGCCGGTGAATGGTGTGCCCCTCGGGCACCGTTCCTCCTGCTGTCTCTCTCGTCCGGCGGCCCGGCGGCCCGGCGGCCCGGCGGCCGGCGGTTCGCCGGCCCCTCGGATCCGCGGCACGCGGCCCGTCGGTGTTACGCCTGCGGCTGCTGCGGGTGGTGGGCCGGAATCGGCGGGAGTTCCCGCGTCTTCTCGTAGTCCGCGAGCATCTCGATGCGCCGGACGTGGCGCTCCTCGCCGGTGAAGGGCGTGTTGAGGAAGGTCTCGACGAACTTCGTCGCCTCTTCCCGGGTGTGCATGCGGGCGCCGACGGAGATGACGTTCGCGTTGTTGTGCTCGCGGCCGAGCGCGGCGGTCTCCTCGCTCCAGGCGAGGACGGCCCGTACACCGGCGACCTTGTTCGCGGCGATCTGCTCGCCGTTGCCGGAGCCGCCGATGACGACGCCGAGGCCGTCCGGGTCGGCCACGGCGCGCTCCGCAGCGCGGAGGCAGAACGGCGGGTAGTCGTCCTGGGCGTCGTAGATGTGGGGCCCGCAGTCGACGGGCTCGTGGCCGGCGGCCTTGAGCCACTCGACGAGGTGGTTCTTCAGTTCGAGACCGGCATGGTCGGATCCGAGATACACGCGCATGGTCCGAGTGTGACACGACTGTTTCGGGGCAGTCGCGCCGGGTCCCACAACGCAAAACCGTGACTCAGCCTACAGAACCTCAAGGAAACCTCAAGTAACGATCTGGATTCAAAGGTTCACGAATTCGATTGCCTCCGTTTCACTGGACCAACTTGTACGCCGGTCCCCACAACGGACCGGTGCGCGCCCCGTACACCGCTCGTACGGGTCGGGCGCTCTGTACGGGAATCTGCTCATCCGGCGCAAAGGAATCCCCCTCATGACCTCGCAGCCGACCCCCACGAAGGCCGCACAGGCCCCTGGAGGCCCCGGAGAACCCGGTGGCGGCCTCCAGGCCGGGCTCAAGAACCGCCATCTGTCGATGATCGCCATCGGCGGCGTCATCGGCGCCGGGCTTTTCGTCGGCTCCAAGGCCGGCATCGCCACGACAGGCCCCGGCATCCTTCTCTCGTACGCCCTCGTCGGCACGCTCGTGGTGCTGGTGATGCGGATGCTCGGTGAGATGTCCGCCGCCAACCCGACCTCGGGCTCGTTCTCCGCGCACGCCGACCGCGCGCTCGGCCGCTGGGCCGGCTTCTCCATCGGCTGGCTGTACTGGTTCTTCTGGGTCGTGGTGCTGGCGGTGGAGGCCACCGCCGGCGCGGACATCCTCGAAGGCTGGATCCCCGCCGTACCGCAGTGGGGCTGGGCGCTCATCGTGATGGTGGTGCTGACGGCCACCAACCTGGTCTCCGTCGGCTCGTACGGCGAGTTCGAGTTCTGGTTCGCCGGGATCAAGGTCGTGGCGATCGGCGCGTTCATCGTCGTCGGCGGCCTGGCCATCTTCGGGCTGCTGCCCGGTGTCGACGCCGAGAAGGCGGGACTGGGCAATCTGACCGACCACGGCGGATTCCTGCCGCACGGACCCGGCGCGATCCTCACCGGTGTGCTCCTGGTCGTCTTCTCCTTCATGGGCAGCGAGATCGCGACCCTCGCCGCCGGCGAGTCCGAGGACCCGCAGCGGGCCGTCACCAAGTCGACGAACAGCATCATCTGGCGTATCGCCGTCTTCTACCTGGGCTCGATCCTCGTCGTCATCACCCTGCTGCCGTGGAACGACCCCTCGATCAAGAAGCAGGGCTCGTACGTCGCCGCCCTCGACTCCCTCGGCATCGCGCACGCCGGTCAGATCATGAACTTCATCGTGCTGACGTCCGTGCTGTCCTGCCTCAACTCGGGCCTGTACACCGCCTCCCGCATGGCCTTCTCGCTCGGTGAGCGCGGGGACGCGCCGAAGGCGTTCGCCAGGACCACCCGGCGCGGTGTGCCGATGACGGCCATCGTCGTCTCGGTCGTGTTCGGCTTCGTCGCCGTCTTCTTCAACTACAAGTTCCCGGACTCGGTCTTCCTCTTCCTGGTCAACTCCTCCGGTGCGGTGGCCCTGTTCGTGTGGCTCGTCATCTGCTTCTCGCAGCTCCGGATGCGGAAGATCATCCAGCGTGAGGCGCCGGAGAAGCTCGTCGTGAAGATGTGGCTCTACCCGTACCTGACCTGGGCGACGGCCGCGATGATCGTCTTCGTGCTCGGCTACATGCTGACCGACACCGAACACGACGGCCGGGAGACCGTGCTGCTGTCGCTGCTCGTCGCGGCGGTCGTGCTGGTCGTCGCCTTCGTCCGGCAGAAGGCCGGCGCGGGTGCCCGTTCTTCGGCGCAGCCGGTCGCGAGCGATTCGCGCGAGGAGACCCGGGCCGAGGTCGGCGCCTGACCCGCCACCGAAGCCCGATCGAGGAGGGGCCCGCGGCACACCGCCGCGGGCCCCTCCCTGTTCACAGCACGGTGAAGCCGTCCCTGACCCGGTCGTAGACCGTGAGGGCCCGGCTCTCGGTGTCCTGGTGGTACCAGGTGCTGATCTGGTACGACTTCCCGTCGGTGTCGAAGCCGAGCAGCCGGGCGTGCCAGCTCACGCCCTTGAGCGTGAAGGTGTACTCCCAGACGACCGCGCTCCGGCCGCGGAACATCGTCTGCTCCAGCCGGATCTTCCGGTAGTCCTGCCCCTGGTGGGCGTTCCGCTCGGAGGTCGTCCAGGTGTCCAGGAGATTCCCCCTGGCGATGGACGACTTGGCCGCCAGTTCCTGGGTGCCGTCGGGCGAGGTGTAGTGCACCTCGGAACCGGTCTGCGGATCGCGCCGCCAGCCCTTGGGAGGCACCCAGGCGTAGCCGCCGGCCTCCCGGCGCGCTCCCGCGGGCAGGCTGGGCGGACGCGAGGTTCCCTCGACGGTGGGCGCCGTGGACGAGGGACCTTCGGCCCCGGAGGCGGTCGACGCGGACGAGTCCGTGGCGGCACCCGCGCCGCCGGGCGATCCGCCGGTCAGGGCCACGACGGCCCAGGCGACGGCTCCCGCCGCGACGACCCCGGCGGCGGCGAACGCGCCATGCCGCCGGGTACCGGACCGGCTCCGGCTCCGGTCGTGGCTCCGGAGCCCGCCGCCCGCGGAGCCGGACGGTGCGGCGGGCTCCGGGAGTTCGTGCGGCTCCGGCGGCACGGGCACGGGCAGCGTGGGCCGGCGGGAGGGAACGCCGGAGCCGGGCTCCGTACGCGGTCCGGAGGAGGCTTCGGTGGAGGCGTTGGCCGCCCCGGAGGGCCCCGGCTCCTGGGCGGCGGCTTCGGCCACGGGATCCGGGCCGGGGCGCGGGGCGGGGACGGGCGCGAGGTCCGCGAGTGCCGCCTCCAGTTCCTCCAGGCCGGGGCGTGCGGTCGGGTCCTTCTCCAGGAGGGCGGCCAGGATCTCCCGCAACTCCCCCACCTCGGCGGGAAGTTCGGGCTCCTCGTAGAGAACGGCGTGCAGGGTCGCGAGGGTGGTGGACCGGGAGAACGGGGAGCGGCCGCCGAGGGCCGCGCAGAGCGTGGCGCCCAGCGACCACACGTCGGAGGGCGGGCCCTGCGGGCGGCCGGAGACCCGCTCGGGCGCCATGTAGTCGGGGGAACCGACCAGCATGCCGACCATGGTGAGGGCCTCGGCGTCCTGGAGTGCGGCGATGCCGAAGTCGGTGAGGACGACGCGGTTCCGTCCGGCGCTCTCGACCAGGACGTTGCCCGGCTTGATGTCGCGGTGCAGTACTCCCTGGGCGTGCACCTGCCGCAGCGCCCCGACCAGTTCGCGACCGACGCGGGCCGCCTCGCACGCCTCCAGCGGTCCGCCCTCGGCCACGATCCGTTCGAGCGAGCGGCCGGCGACGAGTTCCATGACGATCCACAGCCGCTCGCCCGCGTCCACGACGTCATAGACGCGGACGACGCCGGGATGGTCGATCCGGGCCGTCGCCCTCGCTTCGCGCAGGGTGCGCTCCCGGCGGGTCCTGGTGTCCTCGGGGTCGAGTCCGTCTATGCGCATTTCCTTGACCGCGACCTGCCGGTCGAGCATTTCGTCGGCGGCTCGCCACACCCGCCCCATTCCCCCCTGGCCAATACTCTCGACCAGCCGATAACGTCCGGTCACCAATAATCCCGGAACACCACCCTGTACATTCGCCGACATTCTCTGCACCCCCTCAACATCAGCCACAATCGCCCGTCACAACCGAACCACAATGGTCACGCTTCAGGCCGTACCAGCATAGTGCGGAGAAATCTTGTGGTACCTCTTCAAGTACTGCGAATTCAGGCGCAGCCAAGGGGGGCGAACATGAGTTCTCGTCGGACGACCACCATTACGGGATCCCTGCTCACGGCGTGTTTCTCGACCGTGATGATCCTTTCCCACTCCGCCGTCGCGGACGACGGGGGGCCGGGGAGCGGCAAGGGCGGAAAGGCGATGGACGAAGCCCCGGCGGGCGTGCGGGTGACCACGCTGCTGCCGGAGAGGATCTCGGTCGACAACAGTACTCAGAAGACGGCCATTTCCGCCACGGTGAAGAACGGGGGGACCAAGGAGAGCGGCGATATCAGGCTGCTGGTGGTCGGATTCGACGGCCTGAAGGTCAAGAACGTCGAAGGCTGCACCGCCCTGGCCGAAAAGAATCTCCCCAAGGGGTCGAACAGCGGTTTCGTCTGTTCCCCGGGGAATCTCGCCGCGGGTGAATCGAAAACGTACGACGTCGAGGCGACGTTCGATCTGAGCGGGACCGGAAAGATCTGCCTTCCGGTCCAGACGAGCGACGGGAAGAAGACGTACTGGCAGCAGGGCCCGGTCCCGTTCGGTACGACGAATCCGTCTCCGAACGCCCCGGCGACCCCGCTGCTGCTGGGCACCGACAACAAGCCGGTGGCACCGGGCGGCGACCGGCTGCCGAAGACGGGGCCCGGAGGAGAGGTCGTGCCGCTCGGCATGGCGGGCGCGGCACTGATGTCGGCCGGAGCGGCGGGGCTGTGGTGGGCCGGGCGCAGGCCGCGACGGGAACACTGAGCGCCGGGCACGGCACCGGCCGGGAAAAGCGCGGAGGCCCGCCGGACCGGGAACCGGCCTGGCGGGCCTCGACGTCATCGCCTCACCGGCGTGGGCGTCACGTCTTGTCGACGAGCTTCCACGCGGTGGGCAGGATGCCCATCGCCAGGGCGGCCTTGAGGGCGTCGCCGATCAGGAACGGGGTGAGACCCGCCGCGACGGCGGCGCTCGCCGACATGCCGGTGGCCAGGGCCAGGTAGGGAACGCCGATCGCGTAGATGATCGCCTCGCCGAGCAGCATCGTGCCCGCCATGCGCAGCACGGAGCGGTCGGCGCCGCGGCGGGCGAGGGCGCCCACGACGGTCGACGCGAGCAGCATGCCGAGGATGTAACCGAAGGACGGGGCCGAGGCACCGGAGCTGCCCTGCGCGAACCACGGGACGCCGGCCATGCCCACGAGCGCGTACACCGCGAGCGACAGGAAGCCGCGGCGTGCGCCGAGGGCCGTGCCGACCAGCAGCGCGGCGAAGGTCTGACCGGTCACCGGCACCGGGGACCCCGGGACGGGCAGCGAGATCTGCGCGGCGAGACCGGTGAGCGCGGCACCGCCGAGCACCAGGGCGGCGTCACGGACGCGGGAGGCCGGAAGAAGGTCGGCGAGGACCTCGCCGGGGCGGGAGGGCGTGGCGACAGCGGTGCTCATGAGGACTCCGGCGAACAGGGGTTGCCCCCTCGGCCCATGGTGAGCCCGGGGGAAGGACAGGTCGGAACACGGCGACGCTATCCCAGGGGCCCACGGGTGATCACCGTCAGCGCTCGACAAAGCACGGATCAACGACTTGGTGGGCTCCTTACAAAGAGTGCCTGGCACACCTGCCCGAAGGTGATGCTGGTCACGGAGGTGAAGTCGTTTTCGCTACGGGGCTGTTCGGAGGCGGGACTGTGGAGACTCACCAAAGACCCCGTCGGTTGGTTCTCCGCCGGGCGGGCGCGGTGTCCGGTCCTTGGGCGCCTCTGGCAGGTCCCCCCGGCCGACCCCTACCCTTCACCCCATGGTTCCCCAGGCCCTGAACTTCTCGTCGCGTCGCTATGTCGACCTGCGACGCCAGGGCACCGCGACCTGTCGCCACCCCTCCTGAGCGGGGCGGAGCGGATCCGGCCCGCCGGGACGAGACCACAGCGGACCACACCAGGTCATGTCGCGCCCGTCGCGGCGTGGCGCACGTGACGGCGCTCGGCCGGACCAGCTCCCGAGGATGAACTCCATGGCCAGTACGGTGGCACCCCCTTCCCTGTCCCCTCCCTCCCCCGTCCTCGACCGGCGCCGGGCGAGCGCCAGCGTGATCCTGCGGTCGGTGCTGGAGCACGGTCCGGTCGCCCGCAGCACCATCTCGCGGCTGACCGGGCTCTCCCCGGCGTCGGTGACCGACTACTGCGCCCGGTTCACCGAACGGGGCCTGATCCGGGAGGCCGCCGCACCCCTCCGGTCGGGCGGGGTCGGGCGGCCGCATCTCCCGGTCGACCTGGACCGCTCCCGTTTCGTGGTCGGCGGGGTGCACGTGGCCGTGCCGTACACGACCGTCGCGCTGCTCGACCTGCGCGGCCGGGTCCTCACCGAGAAGCGGCTGCGCCACGAGCGCACCGAGCCGGGCGAGGTCCTCGCGAACGCCGCCGACGCGATCACCGCGCTCCTCGCCGGTGTCCCCGGCCGTACCGCCCTCGGCGTCGGTGTGGCGGCCGGCGGCTGGGTGGACGCCGAGTCCGGCACGATCGTGGAACACCCGCTGCTGGGCTGGCACGACGTGGCCGTCCGGGAGACCATCGGGGCGCGCACGGGACTGCCGGTCCATGTGGACGGCCACGCGCGGGCGCTGGTCAACGGGGAGCGGCTGTTCGGGCGGGCCAGGGGCAGCCGGAGCGTGCTGCATCTGTTC
Source organism: Streptomyces sp. NPDC005070 (assembly GCF_053600395.1). NCBI lineage: Bacteria > Bacillati > Actinomycetota > Actinomycetes > Kitasatosporales > Streptomycetaceae > Streptomyces > Streptomyces sp. NPDC005070. The sequence goes on from NZ_JBSFZS010000077.1 coordinate 17,122, forward strand.
GCCGGCAACGTGGTGGACGCCGCCTTCGCCACCCACGACCAGGTGCACCACGGACCTCGCTCGCAGGCCGGCGCGATCGCGCATCTGCCGCTGCCGGGCGGTTCGGAGCGGTGCGACTGCGGCCGTACGGGGTGCCTCCAGGCCGAGCTGAGCGAACGGACGCTGTGCCGGCGGGCCCGGGAGCTCGGCGTCACGGACGGCTCGAACCCGATGCACGTGGTCTCCGCGGCGGCCGCGGGCGACCCGCTCGCCGTGGGACTCCTGACGGAGCGGTCGCGGATGGTCGGGCGCGCGGCGGGGCTGCTGCTCGACGTGCTCAACCCGGAGACGGTCGTCGTCACCGAGATAGGCGCCATGCACCGGGAGGACTGCCTGGACGCGCTGCGCGAGGCCGTGGGACCCGAGCGGGCGTCGGCGGTCGTCCCCACCAGCTTCCCCGATGCGGTGCTCGCCGTGGCGGGCGGATCGGTCGTGCTCGACGTCCTGTACCGCGACCCGCTGGGCTCTCCGGGCCGCTCACCGGGCGCTAATTAATTCAGAAAGTCGGAATGTTGACAGGGTTCGTTCCCGGACAGGAGCATCGTGTGCATGAGCAGCGCGCGGGTGCAGGTTCCGCTCACCAAGTGCCGTGTGGTCGACCTGATGCGGGTCGCACGCACACGTTGTTGCTGACCCCTTGTCGCTGACCGGTCGCCCCTGACGTCTCGTCACCGGCACCGTGTCGCCGATCTTCCGAGACGCCCGATCCGCTGACGCGCCGGTCCGCCGGCCGGCCGGTCCCTTCTCCGGCTGATCCGCCGGAGCGCGGGGTTCGCCCGACGGCCTTCGCCCGAGGGCCGTCCGGCCGCCGTCACGCCCTCACGCGTCACGCCTCCCCATGGATCGGCCGGCCGACGCCCTCCGCGGCGTGGGCCGTCGGGCTGCCGTCGCCCTGGTCGCCCGTCTCTTCAGGCACGCCCCCGGCGTGTGTCCCTTCGGCGCGCCCGCGTCCCTTCCGGCCTCGCCCTGCCCGGAACTTCGCGCGCCGTCCCGCCACTTGGAATCCCCGGAGTCCTTCCATGCCACCACTGTCCGTACGGTCAACGCGTTCCTCCTCTCCCCTGTCCGCGTCCGGTGTCGACCGGCGCGTGTTCCTGTCCTCCCTTCTCGGTGTCGCGGCGGCGGCCGGACTGAGCGGTTGCGCCGACGCCGACGCGGCAGGCAGCCGGTCCCAGGGGGACCTGTCGGCGCCCCTGGCCGACAAGGTGCCGCAGGGCACCAGGCTCGCGATCGCCTCGTACCAGGGCGTCCAGGAACTCCAGTTCAAGCTGGCGGGGCTGTCCGAGCTGCCGTTCACCGTCTCCGACTGGGTGAACATCGGCGCCGGACCCGACGTCATCAACGCCTTCCGCGCCAAGTCCCTCGACCTCGGCAACAACGCGGGGATCCCGCCGATCCAGGCGCATTTCCAGGGCTTCGACGCCAAGATCGTCGCGATCAACATCACCCGCAAGCCCAACTACCTGTTCGCCACGAAGCCCGGCAGCGACATCAAGGACGTCCAGGACTTCAAGGGCAGGAAGCTGGCCTTCTCCCAGGGACAGGCGCAGGGTGTCGTCCTGCTGCGCGCCCTGAAGCAGGCCGGCATCGCCTACGACGACGTGAACCTCGTACCGCTGACCAGCAACCAGTTCCTCACGGCGCTCCAGGCGGGCCAGGTGGACATCGCCCCGCTCGCCAACAGCCAGGCGCCGGCCTATCTCAAGCAGTACGGGTCCAAGGGCGCCCACACCATCACGACCGACGTGGTGGACCTGCTCAACCTGCTCTGGGCGCCGTCGTCGGTGCTGGCCGACCGCGCGAAGGCGGCCGCGGTCGCCGCGTACATCCCGCGCTGGGCGAAGGGCCAGGTGTGGGCGTACGAGCACCCCGACGCCTGGAACGAGGAGTTCTACGTCAAGACGCAGAACCTGACCCTCCCGCAGGCACAGGCGATCACCGCCCTGGCCAACAAGCCCTTGTTCCCGCCGAGCTGGGACGAGGCCGTCAAGTGGGAGCAGGAGACCGCCGATCTGCTCGCGGAGGGCGGCTTCGTGAAGGGGTTCAAGGTCGGCTCGCTCTTCGACCGGCGCTTCGAGGCCGTCGCTGCCAGGGCCGTACCCGCGGAATACCGGAAGTGACGGCCATGACGACCAGGACCACGACGACGACCGCGGCACCGGACACGACCGACACCGAGTCCGCCGCCGCGGCCCCGGCTGCCCCCGGGACCGGGACCGCGGCTCCGGGCACATCCGAGACCGAGACCGGGACCGGCGCCGCGGCTCCGGCCACGCCCGGGACCGGGACCGGGACCGGGACAGCGGCGGCCGAGACGGAGCCGGCCGCGGCGCGAGCGGTCGGCGAGGCCGGAACCGGCGACCGCCCGTTGCGGCGGGCTCCCCGTGCCCGGCGGCGCGGTCTCGCGCCCGGCAAGCGGCTGCCCGCCTCCCGGCTCATCGGTCCGGCGCTGTTCTTCGCCCTGTGGGCCGTCGCGTCCGCCGCCGGACAGCTCGATCCCGGCGCGATCCCCGCGCCCTGGACGGTGCTGAAAACCACCGGGCACCTGTGGACCGACGGCACCTTGCCCACCGATGTGCTGACCTCCCTGGAGCGCGCGGGATACGGCTTCGCGTTCGGCCTGACCGCCGGTGTCCTCCTCGCCCTCGCGTCCGGGCTCAGCCGCGTCGGCGAGGCGCTGATCGACGGGACCGTGCAGCTCAACCGGGCGATCCCGACCCTCGGTCTGATCCCGCTGTTCATCCTCTGGCTGGGCATCGGAGAGACCTTCAAGATCGCGATCATCGCCATCGTCGTCTACATCCCGATCTATCTGAACCTGCACTCCGCCCTGTCCGGCATCGACCACCGCTTCGTGGAACTCGCCGAGGTCCAGGGGCTGTCGAGGCTCCGCTTCATCCGGGAGATCGTGATCCCGGGCGCGCTGCCCGGCTTCTTCGTCGGGCTCCGGCTCGGCGTGACCGGCTCCTGGCTCTCCCTGGTCGTCCTGGAGCAGATCAACGCCACCAGCGGCCTCGGCTACATGATGTTCCAGGCCCAGAACTACGGCCGGACCGACATCATCCTCGTCGGCCTGCTGATCTACGGCATCTTCGGGCTCGTCTCCGACAGCGCGGTTCGTCTCGTCGAACGAAAGGTGCTGTCATGGCGACGCACTCTCAGCAACTGACCCGCTCCGACACGGTCCGGCTGCGCGGGCTCACCCGGTCGTTCGAGGGCCGCACGGTCCTCGACAGTGTCGACCTCGACCTCCCTGCGGGCCAGTTCACCGCCCTGCTGGGACACAGCGGCTCCGGCAAGAGCACCTTGCTGCGCGCCATCGCCGGCCTCGATCACGGCGTCGCCGGGAGCGGGGAACTCAGCGCCCCGGAAAGGGTGTCCGTCGTCTTCCAGGACTCCCGGCTGCTGCCGTGGCGTCGCGTCCTCGACAACGTCCTGCTGGGCACGGACGGCCGGGAGGCCGCGGAGAAGGGCCGCTCCGCCCTGGCGGAGGTGGGACTCGCGGGGCGCGAGCGGGCCTGGCCCAACGAGCTGTCCGGCGGCGAGGCACAGCGCGCCGCCCTGGCCCGCTCACTCGTCCGTGAACCCGAACTGCTGCTGGCCGACGAGCCGTTCGGGGCGCTGGACGCGCTCACCCGGATCCGTATGCATGTGCTGCTGCGCGAACTGTGGGAGCGCCACCGGCCGTCCGTGCTGCTCGTCACGCACGACGTGGACGAGGCGATCGTGCTGGCCGACCGGGTGCTCGTGCTCGACCACGGCCGTATCGGCGTCGACCTGACCATCGACCGCCCGCACCCCCGCTCGTACCGCGATCCCCTGCTCGGCGCCTACCGCGAGCGGCTCCTGAACGCGCTCGGGGTGACCGAGGACGTGACAGGAACCGCGGCGAGGACGGAACCCGGGGCGGCGGAGCACACCGCGACCGAACCGGAGGCGACGGCGGACGGCGGAGCCGGGCACGGCGTGCCCGTACACCACGAGGAGAAGCACCTGTGACCAGCCCGCGCCGGCTCCATCTCAACGCCTTCCTGATGAGCACCGGCCACCACGAGGCCTCCTGGCGGCTCCCGGAGAGCGACCCGTACGCCCACGTCGACACGGCCCACTACGTGCGCCTCGCGCGGATCGCCGAACGCGGCACCTTCGACTCCCTCTTCCTCGCCGACGGCCCCGTGCTGTTCAACAGCGTCGGCCAGCGCCCGTCCGGCGCGCTCGAACCCATCACCCTGCTCACCGCGCTGGCCACCGCGACCGAGCACATCGGCCTGATCGCCACCGCCTCCACGTCCTACAACTCCCCTTACAACCTGGCCCGCAGACTCGCCTCCCTCGACCACATCAGCGGCGGCCGCGCGGGCTGGAACATCGTGACCACCGCGGGCGCGGAGGCCGCCCGCAACTTCGGCCTCGACGACGAGCCCGCGCACGCCACCCGCTACCAACGCGCCGCCGAGTTCCTGGACGTGGCGCTCAAGCTCTGGGACAGCTGGGAGGACGACCTCGTCGTCGCCGACAAGGCCGCGGGTGTCTGGGGCGACCCCGGCAAGATCCATCCCGCGCGCCACAAGGGGACGTACTTCAGTGTGGAGGGCGCCCTCAACGTGCCCCGCACACCGCAGGGTCACCCGCTTCTGGTGCAGGCGGGCTCCTCGGAGGACGGCAAGCGCTTCGCGGCCCGGTACGCGGAAGCGGTGTTCACCGCCCAGCAGACCCTCGCGGACGCCCAGGACTTCTACGCCGACCTCAAGTCCCGTACCGAGCGCGCCGGCCGGAACCCGGACCACCTCAAGGTGCTGCCCGGCATCGTCCCGGTCATCGGTTCGACCGAGGCGGAGGCGCGCGCCCACGAGCGGGTCCTGGAGGACCACATCGTGTACGAGCACGGGGTGAACCGTCTGGAGCACCTGCTCCATCTGGAGCCGGGCACTCTCCGCCTCGACGCGCGTCTTCCCGCCGACCTGCCGCCGGAGAGCGCGATCGAGGGGGCCAAGAGCCGCTACACCCTCGTCGCGGAGCTCGCCCGGCGCGAGCGGCTCACGGTCCGCGAGCTCATCGGCCGGCTCGGCGGCGGACGGGGCCATCTGACCTTCGCCGGGACGCCCGAACAGGTCGCCGACGCGATCGAGGAGTGGTTCCGCGGCGGCGCCGCCGACGGCTTCAACATCATGCCCGCCGTGCTGCCGTCCGGCCTCGACCTCTTCGTGGACCACGTGGTGCCGATCCTGCGCGACCGGGGTCTGCTCCGCCGGGAGTACGGGCCCCGGCAGACCCTGCGGGAGCGCTACGGGCTTCCGCGCCCGGCCAACCGGTACGCGACACCGACCACGACGGCGACGACGGCCGCGCTCCCCGCACCCGGACCGACGTCCGCCCCTGCGACCGCGTCCGCCCTCGCCTGACCCCGCTCGCATTCTCCGAACCCGTCATCCCCGATCCCCGATCCCCGATCCCCGAACGGCCGAACCGAAAGGACCCGTATCCATGTCCGACATCGAGATCCAGAAGGTCACCGCGCACATCGGTGCCCGTGTCCTGGGCGTCGACATCTCCAAGCCCCTGGACGACATCACCGCCGCCGCCCTGCGCACCGCCCTCAACGAGCACAAGGCGCTGGTCTTCGACGACGTCGACCTCGACGACGAGGGCCAGCAGGCCTTCGCCCGCCACTTCGGCGACCTCACCACCGCGCACCCCACCGTGCCCGCCGTGGACGGCGCCCCGAACGTGCTGCCCGTCGACAGCGAGCGGGGCCGCGCCAACCACTGGCACACCGACGTGACCTTCGTGCTGAACCCGCCCCAGGCCAGCACCCTGCGCAGCATCACCGTGCCGCCGTACGGCGGTGAGACGCTCATCGCCAACTCCGCGGCCGCCTACCGCGATCTGCCCGAACCGCTCCGCGCGTTCGCCGACACCCTGTGGGCCGAGCACACCAACGACTACGACTACGCGGTGCCGGACGAGAACATCGACGACGAACAGGCGGCACAGCGCGCCCAGTTCACGTCCATCACGTTCCGTACCGCGCACCCGGTCGTCCGGGTGCACCCGCTGACCGGCGAACGCGGTCTGTTCATCGGCGGGTTCGCGCAGCGGATCATCGGGCTGTCGGTGGGCGAGTCGCGCAAGATCCTCGACCTGCTCCAGGCGTATGTCACCCGGCCCGAGAACGTCCTGCGCTGGCGCTGGTCCCCGAACCAGCTCGTCCTGTTCGACAACCGGATCACCCAGCACTACGCGATCGACAACTACGACGGTCTGCCGCGCCGGCTGCACCGGGTGACGGTCGCCGGTGACGTGCCGGTCGGCATCGAGGGCAAGAAGAGTCACTCGATCGAGGGAGACGCCTCGCACTACACGCCGGTGGCCGTGTGACGCCGTACCGGCTCGTGTGACGGACGGCGGACCAAGCACGCCGCACGACGGACGACGGGGCGGCCCCCGCGAGGATCCCCCTCGCGGGGGCCGTCCGTCAGGGCCCGCACGGCACGTTGAGCGAGAGCAGGGCGGCCGCCCCGTCCTCCACCCGGAGTTCGGTGATCGCGGCGTTGCGCAGGCCCGGCAGCACGCGGCGGTACTCGCCCAGCGGGACGGACAGCGCGGCGCACAGCACGAGCCGCAGCAGGGTGTTGTGGGCGACGACCAGCACACGCTCGCCGGGGTGGGCCTCGGCGACGCGGCGCAGGGCGCGTGTTCCCCGGGCCGCCGCCGTGCGCGGATCCTCCGCCTCAGGGAAGGGGTAGGACACCGGATCGGTGCGGAACGCCTTGGCCCGGACCGGGTTCTCCAGCTCGAACTCGGCGAGCGTACGGCCCTCCAGTACCCCGAAGTCGCACTCACGCAGAGCGGGTTCGCGCCGGGCGGCCAGCCCGAGGGCGCGGCACGCGGGCTCGGCGGTGGCGACGGCACGGGACATGGTCGAGGTCCAGATCGCGTCGACGGGGTGCGCGGCGGCCCAGCGGCCGAGGGCCTCCGCCTGGTCGCGGCCCTCCTCGGTGAGCTGGACGTCGCTCACTCCGGCGTAGCGGTTCTCCGCGTGCCAGACGGTCTGCCCGTGCCGGGCCAGGAGGAGGGTCGTACTGCGGCTCCTAGTACTCATGAGGCCGCAGTATCCAGGTCGGGCCGGGCCCGCGGGCGCGCCACGAGAAGTCCGGGGACCCGGAATCGGATCCGGGTCTTCCGGGACCGGGCCGGTCCCGGAAGACCGGGACGTCCTACAGGTTGCTGAAGTCCGGTCCCGCCGTACGCGTGCGCTTGATCTCGTAGAAGCCCGGCACCGAGGCGACCATGAGCGTGCCGTCCCAGAGTTTGGCGGCGTCCTCGCCCTTGGGGGCGGGGGTGACAACCGGGCCGAAGAAGGCGATCTGCTCGCCGTCGGAGCCGGGGACGGCGATGACCGGGGTGCCGACGTCCTGGCCGACCTTGTCGATGCCCTCCTTGTGGGAGGCGCGCAGCTCGGCGTCGAACGCGAAGTCCTCCTGGTCGGCGTAGTCGATCAGGTCGGCCGGGAGCCCCACCTCTTCGAGAGCGCCGGCTATCGCCTCCTTGGTCGGGCCCGCGCCCTCGTTGTGGAAGCGGTTGCCGAGCGCGGTGTACAGCGGGCCGAGGACGTCGTCGCCGTGCTTCTGCCAGGCGGCGGTGACCACCCGGACGGACTGCCACGCCGTGGTCGCGAGCATCTCGCGGTAGTGGTCGGGAAGCTCGTCGAGCTTGGGCTCGTTCAGTACGGCGAGGCTCATGATGTGCCAGCGGACCTCGATGTCACGGACCTTCTCCACTTCCAGCACCCAGCGCGAGGTCATCCAGGCCCAGGGGCACAGCGGGTCGAACCAGAAGTCGACGGGGGTCTTGCCGGAACTGGTCTGAGCGGTCTGCTCGGGCATGCTTCTCCTCGGAACGCGATGTTTCCCCTGGGAACACCGGCACGCGCCCGCACCATTCCCGCGCATCCGTGCGATTCCGGGGTCGCCATGGGGATTCCCCTGTGTCGCCGCCGCCGCGCTGCCCGACGTAAGGAGCGCATGGCAGGATCGGCCCTGTTCGCGCCTGTCCATGACGCCATGAGGGAGTGCAGCCGTGCCCGGTGAGAATCTGTCCCGCGACGAGGCCCAGGAGCGGGCGGCGCTGCTGTCCGTCGACAGCTACGACGTCTTCCTCGACCTGCGCTCGGCCGTCGGGGACACGGAACCCGGCGGGGCGGGCGGCGAGCCCCGTACCTTCCGCTCGGTCACCACGCTCCGCTTCCGCTGCGCCGAGCCGGGCGCGGCGAGCTTCGCGGACCTGCTCGCGCCGAGTGTGACGGCCGTCTCACTCAACGGGCGGGACCTCGACCCGGGTGAGGTCTTCGACGGCTCCCGGATCCGCCTGGAGGACCTGGCCGCCGAGAACGAGCTCGTCGTGGACGCCCAGTGCGCCTACTCCCGCACCGGCGAGGGCATGCACCGCTTCGTCGACCCCGAGGACGGCGAGGTGTATCTGTACACGCAGTACGAGCCCGCCGACTCGCGGCGCGTCTTCGCGAACTTCGAGCAGCCGGACCTCAAGGCGCCGTTCCGCTTCGAGGCGCGGGCCCCCGAGGGCTGGACCGTCTGGAGCAACGGCGTCGGCGAACTCGCGGACGGCGTGTGGAAGTTCGCCGAGACGAAGCCGATCTCGACGTACATCACCGCGATCGTGGCGGGCCCGTACCACTACGTGACGGACTTCTACTCCCGCACCTTCGACGACGGTACGACGCTGGAGATCCCCCTCGGCGCGATGTGCCGCAAGGGCCTGGCCCCCCACTTCGACGCCGACGACGTGTTCCTGGTGACCAAGCAGGGCCTGGACTTCTTCCACGACCACTTCGACTACCCGTACCCCTTCGGGAAGTACGACCAGGCGTTCGTGCCCGAGTACAACCTCGGCGCGATGGAGAACCCTGGGCTCGTCACCTTCCGCGAGGAGTACATCTTCCGCGGCAAGGTGACACAGACGTCGTACGAGGCACGGGCGAACGTCATCCTGCACGAGATGGCGCACATGTGGTTCGGCGACCTCGTCACCATGGTCTGGTGGGACGACCTGTGGCTGAAGGAGTCCTTCGCCGACTTCATGGGCACGTTCGCGAACGTCGGTGCGACCCGCTTCACCGACGCCTGGATCACCTTCGCCAACCGCCGCAAGGCCTGGGCCTACCGCGCCGACCAGCTCCCGTCCACCCACCCGATCACGGCCGACATCCGTGATCTCCAGGACGCCAAGCTCAACTTCGACGGGATCACCTACGCCAAGGGCGCCTCCGTCCTGAAGCAGTTGGTGGCGTACGCCGGACAGGACGCCTTCCTGGAGGGCGCCCGCCGCTACTTCAAGCGGAACGCGTACGGGAACACCCGCCTCGGCGATCTGCTGTCCGCCCTGGAGGAGACGAGTGGCCGGGACATGGCCGCCTGGTCCCGGTCCTGGCTCCAGACCGCGGGCGTCAACTCCCTCACCCCGCAGGTGCTCCTGAGCGCGGACGGCAGGATCTCCGAGCTGGCCGTGCTCCAGGACGCGCCCGAGTCCCACCCTGAACTGCGCCCGCACCGCGTGGCCGTGGGCCTGTACCACCGCGAGAACGGCGACGGTCCGCTCGTGCGGTACGCGCGCGCCGAGGTGGACGTCGACGGGCCGCGCACGGTCGTCGCCGAGCTCGCGGGCGCGGAGGCCCCGGCGCTCGTCCTCGTCAACGACGACGACCTCACCTACTGCAAGATCCGCTTCGACGAGGGCTCACTCGCCACGCTGCGGGACGCGCTCGGCGAGATCACCGACCCGCTCGCGCGGGCGCTGTGCTGGTCGGCGCTGTGGAACCTCACGCGCGACGCGATCGTGCCCGCGCGTGACTTCATCGCCCTGGTGCTGCGTTTCGCGGGCCGCGAGTCCGACATCGGCGTCCTGCAGATGCTGCAGGCCTGGGCGAACTCCGCGCTCGTGAACTACGCGGCGCCCGACTGGCGCGAGGAGGGCGGAGCGCTGCTCTCCGAGGGCGCGCTGAAGGAACTGCGGCTCGCCGAGCCGGGCGGCGAACACCAGCTCGCCTGGGCCCGCTTCTTCGCCACCGTCGCCTCCTCCGAGGCCGATCTCCAGCTTCTCCAGGGTCTGCTGGAAGGGACGGCGAAGATCGACGGTCTCGACGTCGACCAGGAACTGCGCTGGGCGTTCCTGGAGCCGCTGGCCGCGCGGGGCGCCGCCGACGAGTCGGTCCTAGCCGCCGAACTCGCCCGTGACGACACGGCGTCCGGCAAGCGGCACCAGGTCCGCTGTCTGGCCGCCCGGCCCTCGGCCGCGGTCAAGGCGCAGGCCTGGGCGGCCGTCGTCGAGTCCGACGCGCTGTCCAACGCCCTCGTCGAGGCGACGATCTCCGGCTTCGGCCAGCCGTCCCGGCGGGATCTGCTGGAGCCGTACACCGCGAAGTACTTCGCCGCCATCGAGCGCGTCTGGGCGGAGCGGTCCATCCAGATCGGCATGGACGTGGTCAGGGGCCTGTTCCCCTCGCTCCAGGACTCCCCGGAGACCCTGGCCGCGACGGACGCCTGGCTCGCGGCGCACGAGGACGCACCGCCGGCGCTGCGCCGGCTGGTGCTGGAGTCGCGGGACGATCTGGCGCGGGCGCTGCGGGGGCAGGCCCGCGACATCGCCGCCGCGGGCTGATCACCTGGCCGACACGGATCCGACCGAGGAGGCACCGGCGCCACGGGCGTCCGGTGCCCTCCTCGGTGAGCCGGGCCGAACGGTGGCGTCCGCGGCGGACCGGGCTGCCGCGTCCACCGGTGAGGAGACCCGGTGCCGTCTCCGGTGAACCGATCCGATGCGCGCAGGGGGCGATTGATCCGATGCGCACATCGATGGACTCATCCGATCCACCATTGGTCGACTCATCCGATCCACGCATTGGTCGACTCATCCGATCCGCGCATTGGTTACGAAATGCAGGTATTCACAGCCGTAACCCCTATTAACACGCGCCCGGACCAGCGTCTTTCCCTGGTCGAACGCGCGTGCTTCCGGGAGCGGTTGTCCCGATTCGCCGACGGGCGGGTAACAGCCGTTAGAAGACGGCTTCCCGGCGGAAAACCCCGGACCATGAGTCACAGCACCCCCATCTCCCCCCGCACCCTCCGCCCCTCGTCCCCCGTACGGGAGCGGGTCCTGACCACCGCCGGGCTGCGCGAGCACGGCGTGACCGCCGCGGACGCGAACGAGCGGTGCCGGCCCGGCGGGACCTGGCAGCGGATCCTTCCCGGCGTCTTCCTGCTGCGTCCGGGACCGCCCACGCCCGAGGAGCGGCTGCACGCCGCGCTGCTCTACACCGCCCGTCCCCCCTCCGCCCGCACGGCGCCCCGCGTCCCCGCCCAGCCCGGCTCCCCGGAACCGCGCGCCCACCGGCCCACCGCGGACGCGCTGATCACCGGCCTGGCGGCGCTGGCCCTGCACGGCTTCTCCTGCGCCCCGCCGCTGCCCTCCCTCGACACGATCGACGTACTCGTCCCCCGGCTGCGCCGGCTGCGCTCGGCCGGCTGCGTCCGCATCGTGCGGACGACCGTGCTGCCGGCGCCCGTGTTCGTGGCCGGAGTGCCGGTCGCCGCCGTCCCCCGCGCGCTGGCCGACGCGGTCGCGGAGCTGACCGACGCCGAGGCCGTACGCGCGCTGCTGACGGAGGCGGTGCGCCGCGGCTACTGCGAACCGCGCTCGGTCGTGGAGGAGCTGACGGCGGCCCGGCTGCTCGACCGCCCGCACGTGGTGGACGCCGTGGACTCGCTGGTGGCGGAGGGCAGGGCGATCGCGGAGAACCGGCTGTACCGGATGGTGTTCGAACACGGACTGCCCGACCCGGTCTGGAACGTCGACCTGCGGCTGCCCGGAGGCCCGCACCTCGGTGCCCTCGACGCGTACTGGCCCGAGCAGGCGGTGGCGATCGAGCTGGACACCCGGACCCCGATCCAGGACGCGGACGACGCCCGGGCGTCCGAGCGGACCCGCAGGCGCGAGTATCTGGAGCGGCTGGGCATCACCGTCGTCCACATCACCCCGCGGAAGCTGAGAGACGCGATGGACCAGCAGGCCACGGTCGTACGGACCGCCCTCATGGCCGCGAACGACCGCGATCCGGCCGCGTATGTCGTGGTGCTGCCCCGGTCGTGACGGACAGGGCCGTGCCCGGAGGGGAGGGAGGGGGCCTGCGAGCCGTTCTCGCGGCCCCCTCCCGGTTTCCGGTGGCGTTGTCAGTGCCCCGATCTACTGTGGGGCGAGCAGGAGTTCCCTGGACGGACGCTCCTGCCGTGCCGAGCCGGACCGAAGACAGGAGAGCGTGATGACGACCCTGCCCGACCGCCCGAACACAGCGCTGCTGGTGATCGACATGCAGCACGGAGCGGTGGACGGCACCCTCGGCCTCCCGGGGGTGATCGCGAACATCGACACGCTCGTCGCCAGAGCTCGCGCCGAGTCCGTGCCGGTGATCTGGGTGCAGCACTCCGACGATCACATGAAGTACGGCAGCGATTCCTGGCAGTACGTGCCGGAGCTGGTCCGCGAGGAGGCGGAGCCCGTCGTCCACAAGAACTACGGCGACTCCTTCGAGGCCACCGAGTTGGAGGACCTGCTCGCCGAGCGTGCCGTCGGCCATGTCGTGGTCACCGGCGCCCAGACCGACGCCTGTGTCCGCTCCACCCTCCACGGCGCCTTCACCCGCGGGTACGACGTCACGCTGGTCGGCGACGCCCACACCACGGAGGACCTCACCGCGTACGGCGCCCCCACCCCGGCCGAGGTCGTCGCCCACACCAATCTGTACTGGAGAGAGCAGCGCGCGCCCGGCCGGCGCGGGGACACCGTCGAGACGGCGAACGTGAGTTTCGCCGCCGGAGCCGCCGGTTAGAGCCTGTCGCCGAGGACCTGGGACAGGCCCTGGGACAGGCCCTGGGGCGCGTTCTCGGACCGGCCCCGGGACGACGGATTCGTCGCGGTCGGCCGTGTCCCGCAGAACTCCGCCTCCGCGACCGCCAGGCTGTCGCCCGCCCAGTCGCCGTTGAAGTTGAAGGCGAGGGAACGGCGGCCGTCCGCGGTGGTGAGGGCCACGGTGGACGAGCCGTGGATGCCGCCGTCATGGCCCCAGACCCGGACGCCGCAGCTCAGCTTCCCCTCCAGGAGGCCGAGGCCGTAGCGCATGCCCGGGACGCCGTCGACGGCGACCGTCGTCCGCATCTCCGTGAGCTGCTCGCGCGGCAGGAGCCTGCCGCGCAGGAGTGCGGTGTAGAAGCGGTTCAGGTCGGCGCTGTCGGAGATCATCTCCCCCGCGGAGGACGCCCAGGAGGGGTTCAGAGCGGTGACGTCGTAGCTGGGACCCGTCGTGGTCTCGGCCAGTTTGGAGTACGCCCTGCTGTGCGGTCCGGGGACCGTCACCCGGGTGCCGGGCAGCGAAGTGGCGTGCAGGTTGAGGGGTTTGATGATCCGGTCGCGGATCTGCGAGGCGTAGGAACGGCCGGTGACCTTCTCGATCACCATGCCGGCCAGGACGTAGTTGGTGTTGGAGTAGTTCCAGGACGTGCCCGGCGCGAAGTCCGGCTTGTGGGACAGGGCGACGGCGACGAGCTGTTCGGGGGTCAGCGTGTCGTAGCGGTGCCGCAGGAATCCGTCCTTGGTGAGATACGTGGCGCCGAAGCCGTCGTCGGCCGTGTAGTTGAAGATCCCGCTGGTGTGGTTGAGGAGTTGGCGCACGGTGATCCCGGTGCCGTCGTTGCCGTTGCCGCGCACCACGCCGGGCAGCCAGGTGTCCACGGTGTCGTCCAGGGACAGCCGTCCCTCCGCCTCGAGCTGGAGCAGGACGGTGGAGATGAACGTCTTGGTGATGCTGCCCACCCGGTAGCGGTCGGCCGTGGACCGCGGTGCGCCGGTCCTCAGATCTCCGACGCCCGCGGTGGCCGACCAGGTGCCGTGCCGGTCCACGGCCGTCGCCGTCACCCCGGGCACACCGTCGTGCACGGCCTTTTCCAGGGCCTGGCGTGTCGGCGCGTGGCCGTCCTTCGCGGGCGCCGCCGCCGCGATGCCCGCCTGCGTCACCGCGATCCCCGCGGCGATCGCCCCCACCAGTGCCGTACGAACCCTCATGTCTTCCCCGTCTCGCTGTGGGACTCGGTCGGGGGGAGGGACCCGAGGGCACACCGGCGGGTTGCCCGGACAGCGCGGGTTGACCCCTTTTCAGCCCTTCTTCAGGATCAGCTCGGTGTTGCGGTCGCGTGAGGTGCCCGACAGGTCGGTGCGGGCGCCGGGGGCGTTGAAGGAGAGCTCGCGGTACAGCGCCGCGAGGCCCGTCTGGGTGAGGTCGGAGAAGTCCGTGGCGTGCGGGGCCGCGGACTCGATGAGGGTGGTGAACAGCGAGAGTGTGCCGTCCTTGTTGTCCACCAGCTCGACGACCCGGGCGAGCTGGGGGAAGTCGACGTGGGAGGCGGTGCAGATCTCCCAGAAGGAACGGTTGCCGGGGGCGGCGTGCGGGATGATCTCGTTCCTGTGGGTGTGTCCGTTCACCCAGGCCAGTGTGTTGCCGAAGCGGGCGAGCAGGGCGACGACCTCGGCACCGCCGTGCCGCCGCTCGGCCGGGTGGGCGGGGTCGGCGTGGGTGTTGCGCATCGTCTTGCTGGTGTGGTGGCTGAAGACGATGGCGTACGAGTCCGCGTTGTCGCGCAGCGTCCGCTCCAGCCAGCGCAGTTGCGCCGTGCCGATGGAACCCTCGTAGTGGCCGCCGGGGTCGGTGGTGTCCAGGCTGATCCCGATGACGTCGTCGGCGATCCGGAACGTGTAGTACTGGGTGCCCGCGGAGAGGTTGGCGGAGGAGTAGCCGTGGCCGATCGGGCCCGGTCCCGTGTGCGCCGGGTCGAGGTGCGCCTTGATGTACTCGGCGGGGGTGAACGGGGCGCGCTTCTCGTCGGGCGTGACCGAGCGCATCTCGCGGGCGTGCGCCCTGAGCAGGTCGTGGAAGGCGGCGCCCTTCGGGCTGCTGCCGTTCTTGATGGTCTTGGCGAGCGTGGTGGCCTCCGCCGAGCCCAGCGACATCAGCTTCTTGCCGCCGACGGCGAACTCGGTGAGGTAGGAGTCGCCGCGCGATCCGTAGCAGCCGAGCGGGAGCGCGTCGTGGTTGCCGACGGTGGAGTACCAGGGCAGCTTCAGGCCGGGGCTGCGCAGCTCGCGGACGGCCGCCTCGAGGAAGCCCTGGATGCGCGGGAAGCCGAGCTGCTTGTCGGCGTCGCGCAGGGCGGCGTCGGGCTGCCAGTAGGTCTTCAGATTGCTGGCCTGGACGCCCTCGTAGTGCCGCGGGTCACCGCTGTTGGGGGTGATACGGCCGCCGCTCATGACCTTCAGGAACCACTCCAGCTCCGTCTTGGAGTTGTTGTCGGTGTTGTCCCCGGTGGTCATGACGAAGTGCAGCGGGGTCCCGGTGGCGGGGGCTCCGTGCAGGGAGTTGACCCGCTCGATCAGGGAGACCGCGCCCGCGACGGTCAGCGTCTCCTGCGGGCGCCAGGCGCTCTTGTTCTGGGAGCGCAGGTACTCGAGGCGCAGCGGGTGCTGGGCGTCGATCAGATGCAGGTCGGTGAGCTGCACGAACGCGGCGAGCGCGGTGCGCCGGTCGGCTCGGCCCGTCTTGGGCGCGGCCAGTTCGTCGCGCACGACGCGCTTCCAGCCGGCGCCGTCACCGAGCCTGCGGTATCCGGTCGAGCCGGAGCGCGGGGTGGCGACGGAGCCCAGGGTGGTGCCGCGGGTGTACGGGGCGAGCGTGGCGGGCCCCTTCGGGCCGGCGGTGGCCGACCGGCCTTCGGCGACGGAGTCGGCGACGGCCGCCTGGGCGGCCGTCGCCGCGTGCGCCGGGGACTGCGGGCGCAGGGCCAGACCGATCCCGGCGGAGAGGGACACCGCTCCGGTGGCGGCCAGCAGGGTGCGGCGGTTGAGGGCGGGTACGGTGGCGACAGAGCGTATGCGCGGCATGGCGCGGTCTCCCCGAGTGCGAACGCGTCGACAGTGGCCGCGGGGGGCTCGACCGGCGAACTCCCCGCTCGTACTGGATCGTTGGCACTGGGGATGACCTGCGCGTTAACTGGGCGGCAACGGGCGACGCCGATCGCCGTACGTCGATCTTCGCGCACCCTGGACGTCCATGGAGTCCTGTCCGAACGGCCGGTGGACGGTCACTCCGTGTTCATTTCTCGGGGTAGAGGAGGTGGATCCGGGGGCTCCGCCCGGCCGTTCACGGATTCGCCGGCCCGTTCACGGACCGGCCCGCCCGTTCACGGATTCGCCGGCGAGTAGGCGGGCGCGGACCAGCGCAGCGGGCTGACGGCGGGCGTCTCGACGGCCTCGGCGAGGGTGAAGCGGACGGTCCGTTCGCCGTCGGGGGCGAACTCGGTGCGGGCCGTGCCGGTGAGCTGGAGCACCGACCCCGAGGTCCAGTCCAGGAAGAGCAGACCGGCGCGCGGATCGGCGGTGAGGTTGCCGAGGGTCAGGAACATGGAGTTCCCTGGGTAGTCGGGCCAGCTCAGTTCACCGGGTGCCTCGACGCGCACGAAGCCGGGGTTGCCGCCGCGGTGGCTGGCGTCGGCGCCGTGCGCGTGGACCGTGGCGAGGAAGAAGGTGTCCGCGGTCTCGACGAACTCCCGCTGAGAGATGGTGAGTTCTCTGCCGTGCTGGGGAACGCCCGCCGTGCGGCCGGTCACCGTCTCGTACGTCTGCCGCTGCTGGAGGTACTTGGGGCAGTTGGCGAAGACCTGGTCGGCCTCGACGGCGAAGCCGCGCGGGGTCGGCCGGACCCGGCCGTTGAGGCGCATGCGGCGCCGGGTGCGCGGGTCGAGTGCGATGGTGCCGACGGCGGTGCCCGGGGTGGCGAGCGCGCCGGTGAGCGGATCGCCGGCCGGGAGGCCGCCCACGACCGAGATCTGCCGGGCGCCGGTGGCCCGCACGAATCCCGGCTCGCCGGTGAGCAGCGAAGCCCACACGCCGCCGTTTCCCGCCGGGGCGGCCTCGCGCTCCGGTGGCGTGCCGCCCTCCGGGGCCGCCGCGCCGACGACCAGCATGGGCTGGAGTTCCAGGAACGCGGCGGCCACGGGCCGGATGCCCTGACCGACGGCCCGGCCCACATGATCGGCGAGGTCCCGGACGCCGACCCGGTCCTGGATGGCCCGCGAGCCGGAGTGATACGTCATGACGACTCCAGGTGCTAGAAGAAACCGCAGGTCGGTGCGGACGCGTTCGGTTCCGGGGCCTCCTCGGCGCCGCTCGCCGCGAAGATCTCCAGGCGGGTGCCGTCCGGGTCGTGGAAGAAGATGCCGCCGGAGGCCGCGCCCTCCCGGTGGGCGACCACGCCGTCGTAGGCGAACGTGACGCCGTAGCCGCGCAGGGCGGTCTCGTACTCCCTGACCTGCTCGACGGAGTCGGCTTCGAGGGCGAGGTGGTGCAGGCCCGCCAGGCCCGTGTCGTGGGCGCCGCGAGCCTGCTGCCAGAGGGTGAGCGCGGGCCGGCCGTCGCCGGACGGGGATCCGAGGAACGCGTACCGCCGCTCCCCGTCGTCGCCGTCCTTGCCCTCGCCGAGCACCCCGAATCCGAGGACGTCGCGGTAGAAGGCGAGCGAACGGTCGAGGTCCGTGACGTTCAGGCCGACGTGGCCCGTGCGCAGCGTCATGACAGTGCCTTTCTGCCGTTGGCCGCCCCATCGAGAGGCTAACCCCTGTCATTGACATTAGGGGTTAGAATCGAGAGCGTCAACCGGTGACCTACCCTTGAGTGGTTAGCCGCGAAGGGAGACCCCATGTCCACGAGCCTTGACCCCCGCCCGCTCACCGGTGAGCCGGTCTCGCTCGACCTGCTCAACACCCGCTGGGTCCACGAGGGCGCGGTGCGGGACCTGCTGGCCGACACCGGGGGCCTCGCGGTGTGGCTGGCGGGCAACGGGCTCGACTTCCCGGCCGACGACACCGTCCTGCGGCACACGCTCGAAGCCCGCGACGCCCTGCGCGCCGCCGTCGACACCCCCCAGGGACAGGCCGGCGGAGAGGGCTCCCGCTTCCCGGCCGAGGCCGCCGCCCGCGTCGACGCCGTCCTCGCGCACGGACGCGTCCGGCTGACCCTGACCGGCCGAGGACCGGGCGGGACACCGGAGTTCGACGACCCCTCCTGGGGCCCCGCCTGGCTCGCCGCACGCGACTACCTGGAACTGCTCCAGGCCGCCCCCGACCGCATCCGCCGCTGCGCCCACGAGTCCTGCGTCCTGCACTTCTTCGACACCTCACGCAACGGCACCCGCCGCTGGTGCTCGATGGCGGCCTGCGGTAACCGCGCGAAGGCGTCCCGCCACTACGCGCGCACAAAAGAGAGCTGAATCGACAAAGAGAGACATCCGAGCCGTCCGGGATATGCCCTCATAGCCCGTCATCGACGGCATGACGCATGGCGGAAGTACGCCATGCGTCCATCCGTGCTTGGTCAACTCTCCCCAAACAACTGCCCCTTGAGCAAAGCTGAGCGGTCATCCGGGTCCACATTCCGGACTGATGCGACCGGTGCCACAAGAACCGCCGGAACCGGCCGTTCCACGCTCGTTCCTTTACCTACAAGGGATGCAGATGACCTCCGACCCTCAGCGCGCACCTATATCGGGCGCGAGACGCGTGGCCCGTCTGGCCATGGCAGCGGGCCTGGTGGCCGCGCTCTCCGCGGCCGGGCCGATACCCATGGCCTTCTCCGCGGACTCGGACGCGCCCACGGCCGATCCCGGCACCAAGTCCGCCGCCGCCAAACTCGGTTCGAACGACGCCGACCTCCTCGCCGAGGCCAAGGCCAAGGGCGACAAGAACGTCACGATGATGATCGCGACGGCTCCCGGCCAGACCGAGCAGGTCGCCAAGGAGCTGGACGCCGTCAAGGGCGGCTCGGTGGGCCGCAGTTACGACAAGCTCGGCTACGTCCGCGCCACCGTCCCGACGAGCAGGGCGGACGCGGCCATCGCCGCCGCCGCGAAGCTGTCCTCGGTGCACGGGATCGACCTGCGCCAGGAGATCGCGCTGGACGACCCGACCCCGAGCGCTGACACGGCCAGGCACGGCAGCAACACCTCCACGGCCGCCACCTACTCCGGTCCCGGCAAGAACACCCCCGCCGAGAACCCGTACAACCCCTCCTTCGAGACGGGTGCGGTCGACTTCGTCAAGGACCACCCGAAGGCGGACGGCCGGGGCATCACCATCGGCATCCTCGACTCCGGCGTCGACCTGGGCCACCCCGCCCTGCAGAAGACCACCACCGGAGAGCGCAAGATCGTCGACTGGGTCACCTCGACGGACCCGATCCTCGACAGCGACGCGACCTGGCGCGCGATGATCACCCCCGTGGCCGGGCCCACCTTCACGTACAGCGGCAGGACGTGGACGGCGCCGGCGGGTTCCTACGAGATCAGCACGTTCCGGGAGTCGGCGACGGCCGGCGGCGACGCCGCGGGCGACGCGAACCGCGACGGTGACACCACCGACGTGTGGGGCGTGCTCTACGACCCGGCGGCCGGCACGGTCACCGTCGACCTGAACAACAACGGCGACTTCACCGACGACACGCCGATGAAGCCGTACAAGGACGGTTTCCAGATCGGCTACTTCGGCACCGACAACCCGGCGACGGACGTCGTCGAGCGGCAGCCGTTCGTCGTGGAGATCCGCAAGGACGTCCCCATGGACCCGTACGGCGGGACCTGGGTCGGCAAGAAGGCCGACTTCGTCAACATCGGCGTCATCGAGTCCGAGCACGGCACGCACGTCGCGGGCATCACCTCCGCCAACGGCCTGTTCGGCGGCAAGATGAACGGCGCCGCGCCCGGCGCGAAGATCGTCTCCTCCCGTGCCTGCACCTGGACCGGCGGCTGCACCAACGTGGCGCTCACCGAGGGCATGATCGACCTCGTCGCCAACCGCGGCGTCGACATCGTCAACATGTCCATCGGCGGCCTGCCCGCGCTCAACGACGGCAACAACGCGCGCTCCGAGCTCTACACGCGTCTCATCGACACCTACGGCGTCCAGCTCGTGATCTCCGCGGGCAACTCGGGACCCGGCGCGAACACCATCGGCGACCCGGGTCTGGCCGACAAGGTCATCTCGGTCGGCGCGACCATCTCCAAAGCGACATGGGCCGCCAACTACGGCTCGCAGGTGGAGAAGAAGTACGCGATGCTGCCCTTCTCCTCGCGCGGCCCGCGTGAGGACGGCGGCTTCACGCCGACGCTGAGCGCGCCCGGCGCCTCCATCAACTCCACCCAGACCTGGCTGCCGGGCTCCCCGGTCGCCGAGGCGGGCTACACCCTTCCGGCCGGCTACTCGATGCTCCAGGGCACCTCGATGGCCTCCCCGCAGGCCGCGGGCGCCTCGGCGCTGCTGCTGAGCGCGGCGAAGCAGAAGGGCATCAGCCTCACCCCGGCCACCCTGCGCACCGCTCTGACGTCGACCGCCGACCACATCAAGGGCGTTCAGGCGTACGAGGAGGGCGCGGGCCTCATCAACATCGACGACGCCTGGGACTCCATCAGGGACGGCGCCACCGCCCACGACTACACCGTGAAGGCGCCGGTCGACACCGCGATCGACTACGCGCTGAAGACGCCGGGCTTCGGCACCGGCCTGTACGACCGCGAGGGCGGCCTCAAGGCCGGCCAGCGCAAGACGTACGACATCACCGTCACGCGTACCTCGGGCGCGGACCGGCCGGTCCGGCACGAGCTGTCCTTCGCGAACAACGCCTCCGGCACCTTCCGGATCCTCGGCAAGGACGAGGTGAACCTCCCGCTGAACCAGCCGGTCACCGTCAAGGTCCAGGCCGCGCCGGAGTCGGCCGGGCTCAAGAGCGCGATCCTCGAGGTCGACGACCCGCGCACCGAGGGCGTCGACAAGCAGATCCTGTCGACCGTCGTGGTCTCCTCGCCGCTCAAGTACACCTACAGCAAGTCGGGTTCGGTGCAGCGCAACAGCACCACCTCGTACTTCGTGACGGTCCCCGAGGGCGCCACGTCCCTGGAGGTCGCGATCGGCGGGCTCAAGGACAAGAGCCAGACGCGGTTCATCGCGATCCACCCGTACGGCGTCCCGGTCGACAACACCAGCACCCCGTACTGCTACAACAACTACCTCGACGGCAACGGCTGCAAGCCCGACGTGCGTTCGTACGCCGACCCGCAGCCCGGCGTCTGGGAGATCGAGGTCGAGGCGCGCCGCACCTCGCCGCTGCTCGACAACCCGTACAAGCTGGACGTCGCCGTGCTCGGCGCGGCCTTCGACCCGGCGGTCGTGACCGTCCCCGAGGCCAAGGTCGGCACCCCGGCCACCGCCTCCTGGAAGGTGACGAACAACTTCGCCGCGATCGACGGCAAGCTGCAGGGCGGTCCGCTCGGCTCCTCCAAGAACGCGCGGCCGACCATCACCGAGGGCGTGACGCAGACCACCACGGTCGAGGTGCCCGCGGGCGCCGCGTCGCTCGACGTGGTCATCGGCAACGTCTCGGACAACGCCGCCGACCTCGACCTGACGGTGAAGAACGCCGCCGGGACCGTCGTCGGACAGTCCGCGGACGGTGACTCGGAGGAGGCCGTCTCCATCGCCAACCCGGCCGCCGGGACGTACACCATCGAGGTCGCGGGCTACGCGGTCCCGTCGGGTTCGACCGCCTACGACTACCGGGACGTGTTCTTCTCGAGCGCGCTCGGCACGGTCACGGTCGACGACTCCACCCCGGTGAAGCTCGCCACCGGCGCCTCGGCCACGGTGTCCGGCTCGGTCACCGCCGCGGCGGCGGCGCCCGAGGGACGCGAGTTCTTCGGTCAGGTCCAGCTCGTGAACGCGCGCGGCACGGTCGCCGGCATCGGCAGCGTGAAGATCGAGAAGGTCACGCCGTAACGGAGCACCGGCTACCGGATGGGCGGCATCCCGGTCCGTGAACTCGGCTCCCTGCGTTACGTGTTCCCGCTGTACCGCATCA
>NZ_JBSFZS010000078.1:0-38355 GCF_053600395.1 Streptomyces sp. NPDC005070
GGCTTCTCCTCCAGCGACCCCGGCCGCCTCTTCCTCCCCACGATCATGGACCCCGTCTACGGCTACCAGGTCACCAACGTCGAAGCCTCCATGTCCTCGCCCTCGTCGCTGCTCCACTGGACCCGCCGCATGATCGAGATCCGCAAACAGAACAAAGCCTTCGGACTCGGCAGCTACACCGAACTCCCCTCCTCCAACCCCGCCGTCCTCGCCTTCCTGCGGGAATACAAGGACGACCTCGTCCTGTGCGTGCACAACTTCTCGCGCTTCGCCCAGCCCACGGAGCTCGACCTGCGCACCTTCAACGGCAGGCACCCGGTCGAGCTCATCGGCGGCGTGCGGTTCCCGGCCATCGGCGAACTGCCCTACCTGCTCACCCTCGCCGGCCACGGCTTCTACTGGTTCCGGCTGCGCCCCGCGGTCGGGCCCGGCACCACGAGGCGATCGTGAACGCGTACCCCTCGACAGCCCGCCCGCCCCTGAAAGGACGTGCCGTCATGGCGAACACCGCTCTGCAGCGTCCGAGCGGCCTCGACACCGCTCCGCTGTTCACCTCGCTGGCCGAGCTGCTGCGCGCCTGGCTGCCGCGGCAGCGCTGGTTCGCGGGCAAGGGCAGGCCCGTGACGGATCTGACCCTGCTGTCGAGCACCGAGCTGTACCCGGGGTGTCTGCATCTGCTGGTCCGCACCGAGCACCTCGGCCCGCCCGCCCACGGCACGGCCGGCACCCCCGCGGCCGAGGACTGCTACCAACTGCTCCTCGGTGTGCGGGAGGTCCTGCCGCCACGGCTGGCCCACGCCTTCATCGGCCGGGCGAGCGCCGGCCCGCTGGCCGACCTGACCGTGTACGACGCCTTCCACGACCCGAAGGCCGCGGGACTGCTCCTGGAGCGGCTGCGCCGTTCGAGTAAGGCCGGACCGCTGCGGTTCGAACGCGACCCCCGTGTGACGGTGCCGTCCGGTCTCGCGCCGCGTCTCCTCGACGCCGAGCAGTCCAACACCTCGCTGGTCTACGGAGACGAGTTCATACTGAAGGTCTTCCGGCGCGTCCAGCCCGGCATCAACCCGGACCTGGAAGTGCCGCGCGCCCTGGCCCGGCAGGGCTGCACCCGCGTCCCCGCGCCGGCCGCGTGGTTCCGGACCTCGGAGCCGCAGGAAGCGACCCTCGGCGTCCTCCAGCCGTATCTGCGAGGCGCCGCGGACGGCTGGGCGCTGGCACTCGAGTCCCTCGGCTCGCGGCAGGACTTCACGGGTGAGGCGTACGAACTGGGCCGGGCCACCGCCGAGGTGCATCTGACCCTGGCCGAGGCCTTCCCCGTGGACGCGCCGAGTCCGTACCGGAACAAGCGGCTCGCGGAGGCGATGCACGGGCGTCTCGACTCCGCCGTCCGCTCCGTCCCCGAACTGCGCCCGCACGCGCCCGGGTTGCGGTCGGCGTTCGACGCGCTCGCCGCCCTGGACTCCGCGGTCCGCCCCGCCCAGCGTATCCACGGCGATCTCCACCTCGGCCAGGTCCTGCGCGCCGGGCGGCGGTGGTCGGTCATCGACTTCGAGGGTGAACCCGCCCGCCCGATCAGCGAACGTCGGCGTGTCCAGTCGCCTGTGCGCGATGTCGCGGGCATGCTGCGGTCCTTCGACTATGCGGCCCGCTCCCGGCAGCCCTGGCGTCCCGAGTGGGCGGAGCGCTGCCGCGAGGCCTTCTGCGCGGGCTACGCCGCCGCGGCGGCCTGGGACCCGCGCGAGGAGCCCGAACTGCTGCGCGCGTACGAGACGGACCGCGCCGTGTACGAGGTGCTGTACGAGGCACGGCACCGGCCCGACTGGCTGCCCGTACCCATGGCGGCCGTCGGACGGCTCGCCGACAGCTCCTGACCACCCACCACCGGTGACCGACCACCGACCACCGACCACCGACCAGCCTGAGCACTCCCGCCGACCACCCGACACCCCCAGCTTCGAGAGGCCCAAGCCGTGACCCGCACCGCATCCTCCCGCGTTCGACGGGCCAAGCCCGCCGCCCCGTCCGCGCAGCCCGCCGCGTTGGACCCCACGGATCGGGGGCGGCTTCTCTCCGGCGCCCATCACGATCCGCACGCGCTGCTGGGTGCCCATCCGGTGCCGGGCGGAGTGGTGTTCCGGGCGCTGCGGCCGTACGCCCAGGGGGTGGCGGTGGTCGTGGACGGGAACCGTACGGCGCTGGACGACCTGGGCGACGGGCTCTTCGGCTCCGTCCTGCCGTTCGACGCGATTCCCGCCTACACCCTGGTGGTTACGTACGACATCAGCGAGTTCGAGACGCACGACCCCTACCGGTTCCTGCCGGCACTCGGTGAGTTCGACCTGCATCTGATCGGCCAGGGCCGGCACGAGGAGCTGTGGCGGGCACTCGGCGCCGAGCCGATGACCCACGAGGGTGTGGAGGGCACGCGCTTCACCGTATGGGCCCCGAACGCTCAAGGGGTACGGGTCTGCGGGGACTTCTGCCACTGGGACGGCGCCGCCGGGTTCCCGATGCGCTCGCTCGGATCGTCCGGTGTGTGGGAGGTGTTCCTGCCCGGCATGGGTGAGGGGGCGCTCTACAAGTTCGACATCACGCGCCCCGACGGATCCCGCACCCTGCGCGCCGACCCGATGGCCCGCCGCACCGAGGTGCCTCCGGCGACCTCGTCGGTCGTGACACGGTCGTCGTACACGTGGCAGGACTCCAAGTGGATGAAGGAGCGGGCCGAACACCGCCCGGTGCACGAGGCGCCGTTCTCGGTGTACGAGGTGCATCTCCCCTCCTGGCGACCCGGCCTGACCTATCGTCAACTGGCCGACCAGCTCCCCGCCTACGTCACCGACCTCGGCTTCACCCACGTCCAGCTCATGCCCGTCGCCGAACACCCCTTCGGCGGCTCGTGGGGCTACCAGATCACCGGGTTCTACGCGCCCACCGCCCGGCTCGGCACCCCCGACGACTTCAAGTACCTCGTCGACGCCCTGCACCGGGCCGGGGTCGGCGTCCTCATGGACTGGGTCCCCGCGCACTTCCCCCGCGACGACTGGGCCCTCGCCCAGTTCGACGGCCGCCCGCTCTACGAACACGCCGACCCACGGCGCGCCGACCACCCCGACTGGGGAACCCTCGAATTCGACTACGGCCGCCGCGAGGTCCGCAACTTCCTCGTCGCCAACGCCACCTACTGGTGCGAGGAGTTCCACATCGACGGCCTGCGGGTCGACGCCGTCGCCTCCATGCTCTACCTCGACTACTCCCGCGAAGAGGGCCAGTGGGCCCCGAACGAGTTCGGCGGGCGGGACAATCCCGACGCCGTGGCGTTCCTCCAGGAGATGAACGCCACCGTCTACCGCCGCAACCCCGGCGTCGTCACGATCGCCGAGGAGTCCACGGCCTGGGAAGGAGTCACCCGTCCGACGTCCGACGGGGGGCTCGGCTTCGGCCTCAAGTGGAAC
Source organism: Streptomyces sp. NPDC005070 (assembly GCF_053600395.1). NCBI lineage: Bacteria > Bacillati > Actinomycetota > Actinomycetes > Kitasatosporales > Streptomycetaceae > Streptomyces > Streptomyces sp. NPDC005070. Next base: position 3,456 of record NZ_JBSFZS010000078.1, read on the forward strand.
ATGGGCTGGATGCACGACTCGCTGGAGTACATGCAGCACGAGCCGATCCACCGCAAGTACCACCACAACGAGATGACCTTCTCGATGGTGTACGCCTACAGCGAGAACTACGTCCTGCCGATCTCCCACGACGAGGTCGTGCACGGCAAGCAGGCACTCGTCTCCAAGATGCCGGGCGACTGGTGGCAGCGGCGCGCCAACGCCCGCGCCTACCTCGGCTTCATGTGGGCCCACCCCGGCAAGCAACTGCTCTTCATGGGACAGGAGTTCGCGCAGGGCGGTGAATGGAAGGAGGCCGAGGGCCCCGAGTGGTGGCTCCTCGACCCCGCCTACTGCGCCGAAGCCGACCACCGCGGGGTCCAGGATCTCGTCCGCGACCTCAACACCCTCTACCGCGGCGAACCCGCGCTGTGGGAACGCGACACGGACCCGTCCGGCTTCACCTGGGTCGTCGGCGACGCCGCCGACGACAACGTCTTCGCCTTCCTGCGATACGCCGCCGACGGCACCCCCCTGCTCGCCGTCTCCCACCTCTCCCCCGCCGTCCGCCACGGCTACCGCCTCGGCGTCCCCGAGGACGTCCCCGCCTGGCGGGAGGTCCTCAACACGGACAGCCTCCGCTACGGCGGCAGCGACGTCATCCACCCCGAGCCCGTCAAGGCCGAGGCGATCGGTATGCACGGCCGCCCCACCAGCATCGAACTGACGCTGCCGCCGCTGGCGACAGTGTGGCTGCGGCCGGCCTGAGCCGGACCGCAGCCGCCACCGGGAAGCCCGCCTCAGGCCGAGGCGGGCTTCCCGGCCGTGAAGAGCCAGGTGTGGAAGAGGGCGGAGAGGTCCTTGCCGGACTCCCGCTCGGAGAGCCGGATGAACTGGGCCGTCGTCCCGTGCCCGGCGCGATGGACGGTGGCCCAGGTGCGCAGGATACGGAAGAACACGGGATCGCCGACGGCCGTGCGCAGCTTGTGCAGGACCATGGCGCCCCGGGCGTACACCGGAGTCTCGAAGATGTGCTCGCCGCTGCCGGGATCACCGGGCGGGAACGCCCAGAGGTCCTTGTCCGCGGGGGTGGCATACAGCGTGTCGAAGGCCTTCTGCGCGCTCTTGCCGCCGTGCTGCTCCGCGTACAGCCACTCGGCGTAGGTCGCGAAGCCCTCGTTCAGCCAGATGTCCTTCCACCGGGTCAGGGTGACGGAGTCGCCGAACCACTGGTGTGCGCTCTCGTGGACGAGGGTGTCCAGGTCGGGCGCGGAGTCGTAGACGGGACGGGTCTGGGTCTCCAGGGCGTAGCCGACCTGCGGGGCCCGGTCGACGATGGCTCCGGCCGCCCGGAAGGGGTAGGGGCCGAAGAGCTTGCTCTCCCAGGCCAGGACGGACGGCAGCTTCTTGACGACCGGCGCGGCGGCGGTCGCCTCGCGCGGGTCGACGGCGTTGTAGATCTTGAGGCCGTCGCGGGTGGTGTACTGCTCGACCTTGAACGTGCCGACGGTCGCCGTGGCGAGATAGGCCGCCATCGGTTCCGCCTGGCGCCAGCGGAAGGTGGTCCGGCCGTTCGCGGTCCGCTGCCCGAGCAGGACGCCGTTGGCGACGGCGGTGCTCCCCTTCGGCACGGTCAGGGTGAAGTCGTACGACGCCTTGTCCGTGGGGTGGCTGTTCGCGGGGAACCACGTCATCGCGCCCTGGGGCTCGCCGGCGACGAACGCGCCGTCGTCCGTGGGGATCCACCCGTCGAGGGAGCCGTCCGGGTCGGTGACCGGCTTCGGGGTGCCGGAGTAGGTGACGGTGACGCGGAACTCCTGGCCCTTGCGCAGGGTGTCCTTCGGGGTGACGACGAGCTCCCGGCCGTCGCGCCGGAACGCGGCCTTGGCGTGGTCGACGGTGACGCCGGTGACCTTCAGCCCGCTGAGGTCGAGGTCGAACCGGCTCAGCCGCTGCGTGGCCCGGGCGGTGATGACCGCCGTGCCGTCGAGGTGGCGGCTGTGCGGGTCGTAACCGAGCGTCAGATCGTAGTGGCGGACGTCGTAGCCCCCGTTGCCCGAGAGAGGGAAGTACGGGTCTCCCGCGCCGGCGGAACCCACGGTCCCGGCCGCCGTGGCGGGGCCCGCCGCGGTGAGCAGGGCGGCGATGGCCACGGGGACGGCCGCGACAACGGCCTCGCGGCGAAGGACGGTTGTGCGTCGTGCGGCCTCGTGCGGGCGTGGTGTCACGTTCGCTCCTCCGGTTCGACGGTGATCACTCGCGCACAGCCTATGAGTCCCTCCCCGCCCAGGCCCCCACGATCAGGTCAAGTCGCCACCGTGCCGCGGGGGCCGGTGGGCCGGTCGTGCTCACACCCAGGGCGGCGGACCGTCCGGAACGAGCTGGTGGACGTCGAAGAGGACGGCGGACTCGACGCCGAGCGCCGCTCCGCCCATGCCGGCCGCCCAGGTGAGGAACGGCCGCGGTTCGAAGGCGCCCGCGCCCAGGGCCTTGGTGTACTCGGCGTGCGCCTCCAGCGAGGCGATGCCGCGTTCGAGGGGTTCGCCGGTGACGTCGACGCCGTGGGTGGGCTGTTCCGCTCCGGCGACGCAGACCATCCGGATGCCGTTCCAGGGTTCCAGACCCTCGTCGGCGAGTTCGGGGAAGATCCAGCGGTTTCCCGCGTCGCGTGCCGCGTCGAGGGCGGCCAGGCCCACCGCCCGGTGGTCCGCCTGGTTGGTCATGCCGCCGACCATCCGTACCGTGAACGCGCCGGTCACCACGATGTCGGGCCGGTGGCGGCGCATCGCGCGCACGATCTCCCGGCGCAGCGCGGTCCCGTACTCGACGACGCCGTCGCGGTGATCGAGGAACTCGACGGTGTCGACGCCGACCTGCCGTGCGCCGGCCCGTTCCTCGGCCTCGCGCAGCGGTGCCGCCCGGTCCGGGTGCAGGCCGTCGATGCCGGCCTCTCCCCGGGTCGCCAGCAGATAGCTCACCTGTTTGCCCTGCGCTGTCCAGCGCGCGACGGCACAGGCCGTGCCGTACTCGATGTCGTCCGGGTGGGCGGCCACGGCGAGACACCGCTCCCAGTCCTCCGGCAGCGCGGGCAGGCCTGTACCGCCCCCGAAGCCTGCTTTGTCCTGTGTGGGATCCATGTCCGGCATGATGGCGCGCGGCGGGCGGACACCGACAGAGGCGCGCTTCCCGGGCTCGCGCGCCGGGCTTTCGCGCCCCTGTGTGCCCGGCGGGGCCGTGGTGCGCGTGGGTGTGGGCGGGGACCCGCCAGCAGTCGGCCGCCGGCCGCTGGCCGAACTGCGGGACGCCGTGGTGAAGTCTGTTCACACGTACACATACACGTCCGAGGATCCTGTGTCGGAAACCGTCGCTCACCCTCGGCGGCGCCGTCGGCCGACGGCGCGTCAGAGCTCGTACAGCGCAGAGGAGATGCCGTGACCACCACCTCGCCCACCTGGAACCTCGCACCCGTCAGGGTGGGGCTCGTCGGCGCGGGGCCCTGGGCGCGGGCCGTGCACGCCCGGGTGCTCGCCGCCGGACCGGAGACGGTGCTGACGTCGGTGTGGGCACGCCGGCCGGAGGCCGCCCACGAGACGGCGGCCCCCTACGGCGCGGGGGTCGCCGCGACGTTCGAGGAACTGCTCGACGACTGCGAGGCGGTGGCCTTCTCGGTTCCGCCCGCGGTGCAGGGCGAACTGGCCGTACGGGCCGCCGAGGCGGGCAAGGCGCTGCTCCTGGAGAAGCCGCTCGCGCTCGACCTGCCCGCGGCGCGGCGGCTCGTGGACGCGATCGACGCCTCGGGCGTGGTCTCCCAGCTCGTCCTGACGAATCGCTACCACCCGGCCACTCGGCGGTTCCTCGCGAAGGCGCGGACCCTGGACGTCTCGGGCGCCCGCTCCTGCGGACTCAGCGGCGCCTTCCTGGGCGGCGACTTCGCGACCCCCTGGCGCCTGGAGCACGGGGCGCTCCTGGACCTCGGACCGCATCTGCTCGATCTGCTGGACGCGGCCCTGGGGCCGATCGTCCGGGTGCGCGGCGCCGGGGATCCGCGCCGCTGGCTCGAACTCACCTGCGAGCACGAGAGCGGCGCGGTGAGCCAGGCCTCCCTCTCGGGCTCGGTCGAGGTCGAGCACGGGATCACCCGCGTCGAACTGTTCGGCCGGCATCCCGAGCTGGTCCTGGACTTCGGGGCCCTCGACCACGAGGAGTCCTGGCCCGTACTGCGCCGCGAGTTCGCCACCGCCGTCCGCTCGAACCTCCCAGCACCCCTCGACGCCCACCGCGGCCTGTACCTCCAGACGCTGATCACCCAGGCGCTGGAGGGCTGACGGGCCGCCCTGCCGGTCACCGCTCCGATCACCGCCCCGGATCGCCGCGGCGCGGCCGTTCAGGCGAAACGGCCGGCGGGGAAGCGTGCGGGGGCGGTGGGGGGTCGAGACAGGTGGTGTGAATCCGCCGAAGCTGCCGTTGATCGCGCCCATGCTCGCGACGCCCGGACCCCTGCCGGCCCCCGGCCAGGACATGCGGTGGGCGTACGAGACGAAGCAGGACGGTCAGCGTGCCGTGGTCTATCTGCCCGGGGACGGCAGCGTGACCCTGCGGGCGCGGTCCGGTGAGGACATCACCGCCGCCTACCCGGAACTGCGGGCACTCGGCGGTGTGCTCGGCACGACCGCGGCGGTCCTGGACGGCGAGGTGCTGGTCCTGGACGATCAGGGCCGGGGCGACTTCCAGCTCCTGCAGTCCCGGATGGGTCTCGCCCGGTCGCCGGGCAGGGCGGCCCGGCGCGCCGGGCAGGCACCGGCCCATCTCGTCCTGTTCGACGTCATGTATCTCGGCGGCGACCTCACGGGCCATCGCTACGCGCGGCGGCGCCGGATGCTGGAGAGCCTCTCCCTTGCGGGCCCGTTCTGGTCGACGCCGACGGCACTCGTGGGGCACGGCGACGAGGCCCTGCGGGCAACGCGGGCGAGCGGTCTGGAGGGGCTGGTCTGCAAACGGCTCGACTCGGTGTACGAGCCCGGCGTGCGCTCACGGTCCTGGATCAAGATCCGCAACATGAGGACCGCGGACGTACTGGTCGGCGGCTGGGTCCCCGGGAAGGGTCGTCTGTCGGGCCTGCCCGGCGCCGTACTCGTGGGCCAGCGCGACGAGGGAAGGCTGCGCTACGTCGGGAGCGTGGGCACCGGATGGAACGCGGCCGAACGTGACGAACTCGCCCGGCTGCTGCGGGCCGCCGAGACGGGCCGCTGCCCGTTCGACACCGTCCCGCGGGCGGCCGAGGCGCGCTGGGTGCTCCCCCGACTGGTGGGCGAGGTCCGCTACAGCACCCGTACCCGCGCCGGACTGCTCCGCCAGCCGTCGTGGCTGCGGCTGCGTCCCGACCTCGCTCCCGAGGACTCGGCGGCCGATCTCCCGTAGGCGGGCGCGGTGTGCGCAGGCGAAGGAGCCGGCCGCGCGCGGCGGTCGGCTCCTTCGCGGCCCGGTCAGGTTCTGCCGGGTCCGCCGCTGCCGAAGGACCCGCTGGATCCGGGTTGCCAGCGCTTGCGATGCTGGTCATCGGCGTGTTTGGTTCCCGCGGAGTGCATGTTGTACGGCATCAGCCGCTCACTCTCGTCCACGGCGTGCGGGACCTCGTCGGGTTCCCGCATCTCGCGCTCCTCGTGCACCGCCCCGCTGTCGGGCAGCCTGGGCTGCTCCTCGGGTGTGGGCGGGCGCGATTCCAGGTTCCGGACCCTGATGCCCATCCGGACGGCCCAGACGAGGGCACCGGCGATGATGAGGCCGCCGATGAAGGCGGCGCCCGCGTTCAGCGATGAGCTCGCTGTGATCAGATCTTGGCTCGCGGTGTACATGGTGTTCGCGTACCCCCAATACCAGGGGAAATCTGCGTACTGGCCCGTCAGCGACGGCCATTCCATTGTATTCCGGATCAATCCGGGCGCTATGCCGTGAATCCGGCCCCGTCATTCCGGGCGGTGCGCCACGGCCCCGAACATCGTCACCGACATGTGCAGGCCGCCCTGACGCGCGGCTTCCGTGAGGTCCTCGTACAGGCGGTCGCGCCGCGCCTCGTCGATGAGCCCGCGGTTCAGCGCCGAGTCACCGAGCATGCGGATGAGCGGCCAGGCGACCGACTTGTGGTCCTGGAGCAGCGCCTGCGATCCACGGTCGTCGATGACGAGTCCCGCGGCCGTCAGCCGTCCCACGAGCTTGCGTCCGGAGTACGGGTCGGCGGCCGCGGACAGCGCGCCGGTGGTGAGCGCGGCGATCGTCTCGGGGTCACCGGGGTGCAGGATCGTCGTCGCCCAGTCGGTGTCCAGCAGGGCGACGCGTCCGCCGGGGCGCAGCACGCGCGCTATCTCGAAGACGGCCTTCTCGGGTTCCGCGAGGTGCTGGAGGACCCGCTCGCACCACACGACGTCGACGGTGGCGTCGGGCAGCGGCAGGGCGAGGGCGTCGGCGTCGGCGAAGCGCGCGGCGCTGCGTTCCTCGGTCCCCCGCTGTTCGGCCACGGCGCGCAGTCCGGGGTTGGGTTCGATGCCGAGCACCCTGCCGCGGTGGCCCACGGCCGCGGCGAGACGACGGGTCTGCGATCCGGTGCCGGCGCCGATGTCGAGCGCCCGCTCGCCGGGCCGTACGGCCAGTGCCGCGTGCGCCCACGAACGCAGACGCTGTACGCCGTCGTTGACGTCCTGGGCGTCGAGAGCGCCCACCAGACGGGAGGTGCTGTCCGCGCTGATGTTCTGCGCGTGGAAGGCCGACGTAGGCCGCGTGTCCACCATGGCGGTCACTCTAGAACCACCATGGTCGTTTTTCAGATTCAGATTGTGTAACGCCTCAAGGCCGGTGTGACAAAAGCGAGCACAAGCACCGCGATGATCACCAGCAGGCCCCCGCCGGCGACCGCGGCGGGTGCTCCGAAGGCCGAACCGGCCGTGCCGTGCAGGACGTCGGCGACGCGTGGGCCGCCCACGACGACCACGGTGAAGACACCCTGGAGCCGTCCGCGCATCTCGTCGGTGGCGGCGGACAGCAGGATCGCGCCGCGGAAGACCATGGAGACCATGTCGGCGACCCCGGCCACGGCCAGGAAGGCCACGGCGAGCCACAGGCTGCCGCTGAGACCGAACCCGGCGATGGCCGCGCCCCAGGCCGCGACGGAGACGATGACCATCAGGCCGTGCCGGCGGGCGCGGGAGAAGGTGCCCGACATCAGTCCGCCCACGACGGCGCCGATGGGGATCGCCGCGAACAGCAGGCCGAGCGCGAGTCCTTCGCCGTAGGAGCCGTACGTCTCGGCGGCGAGCTGCGGGAACAGGGCGCGCGGCATACCGAGAACCATCGCGATGATGTCGGCGAGGAAGGACAGCAGCAGCACCTTGTGCAGGGCGATGTACCGGAAGCCGGCCACCACTTCGCGCAGGCCCGCACGCTGGGAGGCCGCCTTGGTGAGGGGCGGCAGCGCGGGGAGCCGCACGACGGCCCACACGGTGACGGTCAGGGCGAGGGCGTCGATCAGATACAGCTCGGGCAGCCCGATGAGGGGGATGAGCGCACCGGCGAGCATGGGTCCGGCCACCGAGCCGGTCTGCATGACCGTCGCGCCGAGCGCGTTGGCGGCGGGCAGTTCGTCCGCCGGGACGAGCCGGGCGATGGACGCGCTGCGGGCCGGGGAGTTGAGGCCGAAGAACGCCTGCTGGAGGGCGAGCAGGACCATCAGGACGAGCACCGAGTCCAGCCCGGTGACGGCCTGCGCCCAGAACAGCAGTGAGGTGACGGCTATGCCGGCGTTGGTGACGAGGAGCAGTTTGCGGCGGTCCACGCTGTCGGCGATCGCACCGCCCCACAGGGCGAACACGACCAGGGGCAGCAGACCGGCGAGGCTGGCGTAGCCGACCCAGGCCGAGGAACCGGTGATGTCGTAGATCTGCTTGGGCACGGCGACGGCGGTGAGCTGGCTGCCCACGGACGTGACGGCGGTCGACGACCACAGCCGGCGGTAGGCGGGGCGGCGCAGCGGCCGGGTGTCCATGGCCCATCGGCGCCATCCGGAGCGGTCGGCCCGCTCGGTCTGCGCGCTCGCGAGGGACTCCGCACTGCCGCCGCTCCCGTGGGACGCCGCGGCGCCGCCACTGCCGTCCGGCTCCGCGGCGCCGCTGTCCGTACTGCTCTGACTCGTGTCCACGCTCACCCTGGTTGCTCGATACATCTTTCGATCCGAGGATCACTATGGCCGAGCGTGGACGGCTCGTGTCCCCCGGGGGAGGCTATTGGCGCGAACGGGACGGGCGCACGGGGCAGCGGCGGCGCGGTACGGCGGTTCAGGCGCCGGCGATCAGGGTGGCGCCCATCGCGATCATCGTCGTGGCGACGAGACCGTCCAGCACGCGCCAGGACGCGGGCCGGGCGAGGAAGCGGCCGAGCAGCCGAGCGCCGAACCCGAGGGCGGCGAACCAGCACAGGCTGGCGAGCACGGCGCCCAGCCCGAACGTCCAGCGCAGCGAGCCGCGGCCGGCCGCCAGCGAGCCGAGCAGGAACACGGTGTCGAGATACACGTGCGGGTTGAGCCACGTCAGGGCGAGGCAGGTGAGGACGGCACGCCGCCAGGAGCCCGGGGATCCGTCGGCCGCCCGGAGGGCCGACGGCTTCAGCACGCGCCGGGCGGCGAGAAGTCCGTAGACGACGAGGAAAGAGCCGCCGATCAGGCCGACCGCGGTGAGCGCCGCGGGCCAGGCCACCACCACGGCACCGACCCCGCCGACCCCCAGCGCGATGAGCAGCGCGTCGGACAGGGCGCAGATGCCCACGACGGCGAGGACCGCGTCCCGGCGGACGCCCTGGCGCAGGACGAAGGCGTTCTGCGCGCCGATCGCGACGATGAGGGAGAGGCCGGCGCCGAATCCGGCGACCGCTGCGGCGAGGGCGTCTGTCATGCCGTCGACGTTAGAAAGCCGATCGCCAGGAGTACAGCTAAAGATTCTTACGTATCCTTAGCGCTCGTGATGACGGATCTCCCCCTCGACCAGGTGCGCACCCTGCTCGCCGTGGTCGACGAGGGCACCTTCGACGCGGCGGCCTCGGCCCTCCATGTGACGCCCTCGGCCGTGAGCCAGCGGGTCAAGTCGCTCGAACAGCGCACCGGCAGGGTCCTGCTGACGCGAACGAAGCCGGTGCGGCCGACCGAGTCCGGCGAGATCGTCGTGCGTTTCGCGCGCCGGCTCGCCCTGCTGGAGCGGGACGCGCACGCCGAGCTCGGCATGTCCGGCTCCGGTGAGCCCACCCGGCTGTCGATCGCGGTGAACGCCGATTCGCTGGCGACCTGGTTCCTGCCCGCCCTCGCCCGCGTGCCGGACGGACTCGGGCTGCGCTTCGAGCTGCGCCGCGAGGACGAGGACCACACCGCCGCCCTGCTGCGCGAGGGAACGGTGATGGCGGCGGTCACCTCGTCGCCCGACCCGGTGGCCGGCTGCTCCCTGCGCACCCTCGGGATCATGCGCTATCTGCCGGTGGCGAGCCCCGGCTGCGCCGAACAGTGGCTCGGCACCAGGACCGGCGCACCCCTGCGCGAGCTGATCGGCTCCGCCCCGGTGGTGGCCTTCGACCGCGACGACGACATCCAGGACGACTTCGTCCGCGCCCTCGCCGGCGGTCCGGGAGCGAGCACGCTGCGCCATTTCGTCCCCACGTCGGAGGGGTTCGTCGACGCCGTGGCGGCCGGGATGGGCTGGGGCATGGTGCCCGAGGTCCAGGCCGGTCCGCTGCTGCGCACCGGGCGGCTGGTGCGTCTCACGACCGGCCGGGACATCGACGTCCCCCTGTTCTGGCAGCAGTGGAAGCTCGATTTCCCCGCCCTCGGCGCGGTGGCCGAGGCCGTGGCGGCCGCCGCGGCCGGGACGCTGCGGCCCGGCCCGGTCTTCTGAATCACTCGCTTCCCGACAGCTCCCGAACCAGGCCCGAGCCGGTATGTTCACGCTGGGCACATTCGGGCGCGGCCGGGAAGAATGGCCTGACCTCCTGGTGCCGCGGAGGACGTCGAGGTGCGGTGAGCGACCCGAGAGGCGCATTCTTGCTGTGTTACCCCCCTGGTGCCGGGCGGACGAGGGCAGATCGATGAGAGGGAGCGCCGAGCGTGAGGGCCGGGCGCTGGACAGCCTGACCTCCCTGCTCACTGACGCGGTGACGGACGCGATCCGGGCCGCCCGCGGCTTCGCGGGGGGCGTGTATCTGCGCTCCGGCACGCCCGGACTGCTGCGTCTGGCCGTGCTCGCGGGCCTGCCGGGCCCCCTGTTCCGCCCCTGGTCCCGCATGCACGTGGACCGGCCGTTCCCGGTCGCGGACGCCCATCGGCTCGGTGTGGAGGTGCTCCTCGCCGATCCGACGGAGACGATGCGCCGCTACCCCCAGCTCGCGGCGGGACTGCCCTTCCAGTTCGGTTCGCTCTACGTGCCCGTCGTCAGCGACTCCACTTCGTACGGGGTCCTGATCGTGCTGCGCCCTCCGGCCTCCGACGCCACCGAGGTGCTGCCGGACCGCGACCGGATGACGGCGGTGGCGGCGGAGCTCGGAGCCCGCCTGGCGAAACTGGACAAGGACGGGTCCTCGGTCCTGTGGGACGCCGAACCGCTCGGAACCCGGCCGCCGGTCGACGCACCGTCCACCCGGTGCGTCGGGGGCTTCACCTGGAATCCGGACGACGGCAGGCTGATCGCGGACGACGCCCTGTGGGCACTTCTCGGGATCCCCCAGGAGGACTTCGCGGGAACCCCCGAAGCCTTCGCGGACGCGCTGGCCCACGACGAGCCCCGGCTGCTGCTGGCCGCTTTGCGCGAGACCGCCGCCGGCCGGCCGCCGCCCCATCCGCTGCCGGTACGCACCGGCGGCGGCGGACTGCGGCTCCTCGAACTGTGGACCGCGGGAGGGGCGGACGACCCGCCCTACCGGGTCAGCGGCGCGCTCGTCGACCCGGGCCCCGGACCGGCCGCGGACGGCGCGGCCGACCAGCTCCCGGAGGGCGTCTTCGCGATCGACCGGATCGGGCTGATCACCTACGCCAACCCGCGCGCCGCCGAGCTGCTCGGCCGCCCACGTGCCGAGCTGCTGGGTCGGCTGCTGTGGGACGTGGCGCCCTGGATGGACCACCCCGCCTACGAGGACCATCTGCGGGGCGCGCTGCTCTCACCGGACCCGGTGCACTTCCGGGCCCTCAGCCCGCTCGGGAACGGCACCGCGACGACTCCGGGCCACCTGACGGGCAGCTGGCTGAGCTTCTCCGTCTATCCGGGACCGCGCGGAGTGACCTGCAAGATAACGCCGCTGGGGCGGGCCTCGGAGGCCACCGGGAACACCCCGTTCGACGTAGAGGCGACACAGGCGGTTCGGGCCGAGGCCGAGGAGCCCGACACCGGTGTCCCGGGCACGGCACCGCAGTACCGGCCCATCGTCCTCGCGATCGCGCTGACGGAGGCCGTGACCGCGCGGCAGGTGTCCGAGGTGGTGATGCGCGAGCTGCTGCCCGCGTTCGGCAGCCGCCGCCTGGCCATCTACCTGCTGCAGGACCGCCGGCTGTATCTGGCCTGGGAGACCGGCTTCCCGCAGGGGTTCCTCGCCCCCTTCGACGGTGTGGGCCTGGACGCCAAACTGCCCGGCGTCGAGGCGCTCACCAGCGGCAGGGCACTCTTCTTCGAGTCGATGGAGCAGGTCGCCGCCGCCTACCCGGGCATCTCCCTGGACGCCACCGTCGGGGCCCGTGCCTTCCTTCCGCTGATCGCCTCCGGACGCCCGGTCGGCTCGTGCATCCTCGGGTTCGACAAGCCCCGCGGCTTCAGCACCGAGGAGCGTACGGTGCTCACCGCGCTCGCCGGGCTGATCGCGCAGTCCCTTGAACGGGCGAGGCGCTACGACAACGAGGCGGCGCTCGCCCGCGGGCTCCAGGAGGCACTGCTGCCGCACCGGCTGTCGGCGCACCCCCTCATCCAGACGGCGGGCCGCTATCTGCCCGGAACGGTGGGCATGGACGTGGGCGGCGACTGGTACGACGTCGTCGAGGCCGGCGACGGGCTCGCCCTCGTCATCGGGGACGTACAGGGACACGGCGTCCAGGCCGCCGCCACGATGGGCCAACTGCGCAGCGCTGTCCGGGCGTTCGCCCTCGGGGACCACTCGCCGGACGAAGTCATGAGCGGCACCAACCGGCTGCTCATCGACCTCGACCCGGGTCAGTTCGCGAGCTGCTGCTACGTCCGGGTGGACCCGGTGACCGGTGTCGCGCACGCGGCGCGGGCCGGGCACCCGCAACCGCTGCTGCGCCACCCCGACGGCCGCACCGAGGTCCTGGACCTGCCGGGCGGCGTGGTCCTCGGCGTGGATCCGCACGCCGACTACCCCGTGACGGACCTGGTGCTGGAGCCCGAGGCCGTCCTGGCCCTGTACACGGACGGGCTGGTCGAGCGGCCCGGCACGGACATCGACGACGGGATCGAGGCGCTTCGCGCGACCCTGGCCGACGCGGGCCCGCCGCGCCGCACGGCGGGCGGCCCTTCGCTGTCCCGCGCCGCCGATCTGCTCACCGCGGAGGCACGGCAGGCCGACGAGCGCCCCGACGACATCGCCCTGCTGCTCACCACCCGCCGACCGCCCGGCGGGGCCGAACGCCCATAGCGGACGCCCGGAACCGCGCGCGGTTCCGGGCCGGACGGCTCAGTGGGCCGCGTCCAGACGGGCCCGCTGGTCCGGGCCGAGCTCCAGGTCCACCGCGGCCAGGTTCTCCTCCAACTGGGCCACCGAGGACGCGCCGGCCAACGGGATCAGCGGCAGCTCGCCGCCGATCTGCCAGGCCAGCACGACCTGGTTGAGGGTCGCCCCCGTCTCCTTGGCCACCTCCCGGAGCACGCCGAGCCGGGCCGCGTTCCCCGGGTGGTCGTAGTCGGAGGGCAGCGGCTTGTCCCGCCGTCCGTAGGCGCCGCCCAGCAGCGGCGAGTAGGCGACCAGGGTCAGTTCCGGCTCCGCCCCCAGGTAGCTGAGGAGTTCTCCGGTCGCGGCGCCGAGGTTTCCCTCGGGGAAGAGCCCGCTCGGTACGTCGGAACGCGGGCGCAGCAGGCTGTGGTGGTACTGCAGGACCTCGTAGCCGGGCAGTCCGGCCAAGGCGGCCAGGGCGCGGGCCCGCTCCACACGCCAGACGGCGTGGTTGCTCACCCCGAGGAGTCCGACGCTGCCCTCCGCGACGAGTTCGGCGAACGCCTGGACGGTCTCTCCCGGTTCGACGGTGCGGTCCTCTATGTGCGCGTACAGCAGGTCGATCTTCTCCACGCCGAGGCGTTCCCGGCTCCTCTCGGCGGCCTCGCGGATCACCTTGGCCGACAGGCCCTCGGGGTTGTCGACGTAGCCGGTCCCCGGGGCGAGCGGGCGTGCGCCGAGCTTGGTCGCGAGAACGATCTCGTCGCCGACGCCCCGGCTGCGCCGCCAGCGGCCGAGGAGTTCCTCGCTCTGGCCGCCCTGGCCGCCGTCGGTCCAGAAGGCGTAGTTGTCGGAGGTGTCGATGAAGTTGCCGCCGGCCTCGACATAGCGATCCAGTACGGCGAACGACGTCTTCTCGTCGGTCAGCGAGCCGAACAGCATCGCGCCGAGCGCGAGCACACTCACCTCACGGCGGGTCCCCGGGTCCGTGCCGATCGTGCGGTAGCGCATGGTGTTCCCTCCCGTTCGGGCCCGAAGTCCCCGGGTCCGAACAGGAGTCTGGTTGTTGGAGTGCTCTTGAGGTCAAGCCTTGGCGAAGGGCCCTTCCAGGGCGGCCCACTGCAACAGCATGATCGTCTTGGCGTCCGCGATGTCCCCGGTGCGGATCATCGACAGGGCCTCACGGAAGGGCAGTTCGACCGTCTCGATGTCCTCGCCCTCCTCGTCGAGTCCGCCGCCCTCGTGCGTACGGGTGGACGGGCCGTACGAAGCGGCGTAGAAGCTCACCCGTTCGGTGACCGAACCCGGACTCATGTACACGTCGAAGACGTGCTCGACCGTGCCGACGGTGTGCCCGGTCTCCTCGACGACCTCGCGGCGTACGGCGTCCTCGGGGTGTTCGTCGTCCTCGTCGAGGAGGCCGCCGGGCGTTTCGACCAGCATGCCGTCCGGGTGGCCGTTGACGTACACGGGATAGCGGAACTGCCTGGTCAGCAGGACGGTTTCCCGCTCGGCGTCGTACAGCAGGAGGGTGGCTCCGTTGCCGCGGTCGTGCGTCTCGCGCTCCTGGGTGCTCCAGGTTCCGTCGGCGAGCTGAAGGTCGAAGGTGGTGGTGCGCTCCACGTACCAGTGGCAGGACAGGAGTTGCACGTCGCGGATCCTGACGCGCGGGTTGCCGGTCAGATCACGGCCTGTCCGGTCGAGTCCGGTGCGGCCCCGGCGGTCGGGGGTGTCGATGCCGGCGGTCATCGCGCGCGGGCCCGGCGGGTGCGGGAGTTGTCGTTCATGGGCTCTGTCTACCATTCCGAGACCAAGATCCCGGTTACAGCGGGGCTTCGCCCGTTTAGGCTCACGGCATGGAACAGACGGAGATCATCCTGCGCGCGATCGGCGTGCTCACCGAGACCAACGCCATGGTGCGCAGGATCGCCCAGGACGAGGAGGACGAGGTCGAGTCGGCCGAGAACAACCTGGGCGCACTCGTCACCGAGGTGTTCCCGCGGGTCGAGGTGCCCGGTGACGCCGGGCCCGCGGAGGCGGGGCAGGCGGTCGCGGACGCCTATCTGCCCGCCGCCATCTCGCTGGTGGGCGCCTTCGCGTTCCTCTTCTCCGAACTCGCCGACCTCCACGACTCCGGGCGGACCGACGTCACGACGGCCGATCTGCTCCAGGATCTCGCCCTGCGGATGTCCCGGGCCGACAACACGTAGCTCCGCGGCCGGCCCGGGGCTCTCCTGACCTGCTCCCGGTTCAGGAGTGCGGAACGACCGCCACCGGGCAGGGCGCGTGGTGCATCACCGCGTGGGCCACCGAACCGATCCGGACGCCCACCGCGGAGCGGTCGGCCCTGCGGCCGACGACCATCAACTGGGCCCGGTCGGAGAGGGACAGCAGCACCTGGCCCGCGCTGCCCATCTCGATGTGCTGGGTGACGGGCACCTGGGGGAAGCGTTCGCGCCACGGCTGGAGCGCCTCGGCCAGCGCCTTCCGCTCGTACGGCTCCAGGCCGCCGGCCTCGTCGAGCATCTTCAGCGAACCGGGGCTGTAGGCGAACACCGGCGGCAGGCTCCACGCCCGTACGGCCCGTACCGCCGCGCCACGCGCCGCCGCGGTCTCGAACGCGAACCGGAGACCGGCGTCGTCCTCGGGACCGCCCTGATGGCCGACGACGATCTCCCGGCCGCCCGCCTCGTCCTCGGGCCGGTCCTCCGAACGCACCAGCACCACCGGGCAGGACGCCTCGGCGATCACCCGCTGGCCGACGGAACCGAGCAGGAAGCCGACGAAGGCGCCGTAGCCGCGGGACCCGAGCACCAGGGTCCCCGTTTCGGCCGCGACGCCCAGCAGTGCCTCGACCGCGTCGCCTCCGGCCGAGTCGATCACGTCGATCGTGACCCCCAGACCGTCGTGCCGGTCGGTGACCGTGCGGGCCGCGTCCTCGATCATGTTGTGGACCCACTGTGCCTGGTCCTCCCTGTCACCACCGCCGACCATGTCGTGCGGCGGCCAGTGCCAGGCGTACACCACCCTGAGGGCCACGTCCCGGCGGACGGCCTCGCGGCCCGCCCAGGCCAGTGCCGCCCTGCTCTCGGGCGATCCGTCCACGCCCACGGTGATCGGGTGGGTCATCCGCCTGCCTTCCGTCGCCGGCCCGCCTGTCCGGCCGGGTGCTGATCCATCCTGACCGCTCCAGTGTCCGCCACCGGCGGCCACGACGGATTCGCGGCGGGACGTGGAGCAGGACATGCGGGGGGGCACGGGCTCTAGGCCGACGCGCGGACCACCAGTTCCGGGTCGAAGATCAGCGATGTGGGTTCGGTGCGGACGCCTCGGATGTGTTCGTCCAGGAGAGCGGCCATCGCCGCGGCCATCTCCTCCACCGGCTGGCGCACGGTGGTCAGCGGCGGGCGGCAGGTCACCGCCACGCTGGAGTCGTCGAAGCCGACGACCGCGACATCGTCCGGCACCCGTCTGCCCCGTTCCCGCAGCAGTTGGCACACTCCCTGGGCCATCAGGTCGTTGGCGGCGAACACCCCGTCCACATCCGGGTGTTCGGACAGCAGCCCGGACATCGCCGCCATACCGCTGTCCAGCGTGAACCCGCCCTCGGCGACCGGAACGTACGGGTGTCCGCCGCGGGCCATCGTGTCGCGGAACCCGGCGAGCCGGTCCTGGCTCGCGGCCACGGCCAGCGGTCCGGTGACGGTGACGATCCGCCGGCACCCCCGGTTCAGCAGGTGTTCGGCCGCCAGCCGCGCTCCCTCGCGGTGGGCGAGATCGACGTAGCTGAGCGGCACGGGTCGGGAGGGCCGGGCGAAGAGGACGGCGGGCAGGCCCGCGTCGGCGAGCAGAGCGGGAAGCGGGTCGTCGGCGTGGGTGGAGACGACGAGGGCGCCGTCCGCGCTGCCCTGCCGGAGGTCGGCCAGCACCTGGGCCCTGGTCTCCGCCGATTCCGCGAACATCAGCAGCGGATGCATCGAGCGCGGACGCAGGTATCCCACGACACCGCTGACGACCCGCCCGAAGAAGGGGTCCGCGAACACCCGTGCCGCGAAGGCGTTCTGCTCCTCCCCCGGGGTGTCGCCGGCGCCCGAGACGATCAGCGCCACCGTCTGGCTGCGCCGGGTCACCAGTGACCTCGCGGCCCGGTTGGGCGCGTATCCCGTGCGCTCGATGGCCGTGCGCACCACCTCCTGGATCCCGGGATCGACGTTGCGGACACCGTTGATGACCCGGGACACGGTCGCGCGGGAGACTCCGGCCACCCGCGCGACATCCTCCAGCGTGGGAGCCTGTCTGTTCATGGCGGCACCCTAACGGCACGGAAGCGCCCCGGGATAGAGCGCTCTCCCCGTCCGCCCCGGCACTCAGCCGACGGCCCGGACCAGTGCGGTGGCCGTCAGCGGCAGGGCGCCCGCGGAGCTCCCCGCGAGCACGCGATAGGGGCCGGGCCGCGTGCGCCACGCGTGTTCGTCCTCGGCCCAGTGGCGCAGCGCCCGGGGCGGTATCCGCACCGACACCGTTGCCCGCTCGCCCGGTTCGGCGCTGACCGAGGTGTACCCCGCGAGCCAGCGCGCCGGGCGGGCCGGCGGGCCGGGAGGCCCGGCGAGATAGACCTGGACGACCTCGCGTCCGCGTCGCGGGCCGGTGTTGCGGACGTCGACCCGCACGGTGAAGGGCTCGCCGGCCACGATGTCGCCGGGGACACGCAGTTCCTCGTACGCCCAGGTGGTGAAGCCGAGTCCGTGCCCGAACCAGTAGGCCGGTTCGCGGTCGTGGCGCGCCCAGGCGCGGTAGCCGATGTGCAGGCCCTCGGTGTAGTCGAGGTGTCCGTTCTCGGGCCGGGTCCGGGTGACCGGGGCGTCGGCGAGAGCCGCCGGCCAGGTCGTGGGCAGCCGCCCGCCGGGTTCCGCCCGGCCGAACAGCACGTCGGCCAGGCCCGCTCCGCCCTCCTGGCCGGGGAACCAGGTCAGCAGGACGGCACCGGCCCGCGCACGCCAGGGCAGTTCGACCGGTCCGCCGCTGTTGACGACGACGACCGTGTGCGGTGCGGCGGCGGTCACCGCCTGGACCAGCTCGTCCTGTCGTCCGCCGAGACCGAGGTCCGTCCGGTCGCATCCCTCGGACTCGCCGTGCTCGGTGGTGCCGACGACCACGACCGCCGCGTCCGCGTCGCGGGCCGCCCGCACCGCCCCGGCCAGGGCCGGGCCGTCGTCGGGGTGTGGTGGGGCCGCGGTGACGACGGTGGCCCGGCCGGTCCCCGGGGCGAGTTCGCGGCGCGCCACCACGCGCACCGCGCGTCCCGCCGTCAGGGGGACGGGCACACCGTGGACCGGCGGGTTCACGTGGACGACCGCCGGATCGTCGGTCTCCTTGTCGAACCGCCCTTCCAGGACGATGCGTTGGTCGACCGCGATGCTCAGGCGGCCGAACCCGCCGACTCCCAGCGTCCATCGCCCCGAGATCCGTGGAAGCAGGAGGGCGGCGATCTCGACGGTGTGCGCCCCGGGCGGCAGCGGTGGCTCCAACTGGCGTCCTCCGAGCCGGTGTTCGGTGAGCAGTTCACGCCCCGTCGCGTCGAGGACACGCAGCCGGACGCCCGGATCGCCCGTGACGGGATCGGTGCACAGGTCCGGGGTCAGGGGCCCCGCGGGCGCGCCGGTCGAGGGGCCCGGCACGTGGACGACGCGTACGCCGTCGCCGAGCGCGTCCCTGATCCCGTCGAGCGGAGTGACGACCCGCTCCGGGAAGACCCCCGCGCTGCCGCCGCCCTGGGTGCGCGGCAGGACCGCGTGCGCGCCGATCACGGCGACGGTGCGCAACCGGGCGGGATCGAGCGGGAGGACACCGCGATTGCGCAGCAGGACGGTGCTCGCGGCGACGGCCTCGCGCAGCAGCGCACGGGCCCCGTCCCGGCCGGTGCCGGACGGAGCCTCCTTCGACGCCTCAGACGCGCACGTCGGCACTGGCCGCGGGTCCGGCACGGGCACCGACGTCACGGACCCACACGACGACTCCGGCCGCGCCTCCGACGCGCACAACGGCACCGCGGGCGCGCACGCCAGGTCCGGCCGCCCCTCCGGCTCCGAAGGCACACACGACGGCTGCGCCTCCGACACCGGCACCGCGGGCACGCGGGGCGACTCCGGCTGTGGATGCGGGTCCGACCCCGCCGCAGGCGAGCACGCCGAGTCCGGCACCGGCACCGGCACCCACGGCGAGTCCGGCCGCGGGAGCGACGCTGACGCCGGAGGTGGCGGCACCGGCTGCGGGGCCGGCACCGGCGCCGGGGCCCGCTCGGGGAACGACGGAGCCTGCGGCGCGATCCCCGGCTCCCCCGGCTCGCCCAGCGCCCCGCACGCGGCGGCGAGCCCGAGCAACCGCCGCACCTTGTCGTCGACGGCTTCCCGGGGGACGCGCCCCTCTTCCACGGCCCGCACCAGCGCCTCGCCCCAGACGCTCTCCGGCCCCGGCATCACGAGGTCGAGGGCGGCGCGGGCGGCCGGTTCCCCGTTCCGCACCGCGCCCCAGTCGGAGACGACCACGCCGTCGAAGCCCCACTCCCCCTTGAGAGGGTCGTGGAGCAGCGGACTGGCGGTCATCGTGGCGCCGCCGACGCCGTTGTACCCGGCCATGACGACCCGGACGCCGGCCTCGACGGCCGCCTCGAACGGTGCCAGATACACCTCTCGCAGAACCCGCTCGGACACCCGTACGTCGACGGTCAGCCGGTCGGTCTCGGAGTCGTTGGCCACGTAGTGCTTGGCGGTGGCGGCCACTCCCCGTGCCTGGATTCCCCGGACGAGCGCGGCGCCGGTGCGGCCGGTCAGTTCGGGGTCCTCGGAGAAGCACTCGAAGTGCCGTCCGCCGAGCGGCGTCCGGTGGAGGTTGAGGGTGGGCGCGAGGACGACGTCGACGCCCTTGCGGCGCGCCTCGGTGGCGAGCAGCCCTCCGAGACGCTCCACCATGTCGTCGTCCCACAGGGCCCCGAGCGCGGACGCCGAGGGCAGCAGCAGCGCCGGAGCGCGCTCGTCCCAGGACTGGCCGCGCACTCCGGCGGGACCGTCCGACAGGACCATCTCCCGGAGCCCCAGGGCCGGTTCGGCCCGGGTGCGCCAGGTGGTCGCGCCGGTCAGCAGCCGGACCTTCTCGCGCAGGGTGAGTTTGCCGAGGAGCGCCTCGCGCTCCGCCGCGTCGTCCGAGCCGCTCACGCTTGCCGCCTCTTTCCTGGGAGAGCGCTCTCCATTGATGGTGTGATTCAGTTGTGGACCCCGAACTCGTAGAGCGAGTAGCCCCAACCGGTGCCGCGGGCCGTACCGTTGACCCGGACGTAGCGGCCGGTGCCGGACACGTCGAGGTCGTCGACACCGCCGTTGCCGTCGGTGACCGTGCGGACGGTGGTCCAGTTCTGCCCGTCGTCCGAGGTCTGCACGGTGTAGGCCTTGGCGTACGAGGTCTCCCAGACCAGTTGCACATGCCGGAACGAGCTCCGGGTGCCGAGATCGACCCGCAGCCACTGGGGGTCGCTCCAGTCGCTTGCCCAGCGGGTGCCGAGGTTGCCGTCGACGGCACCGGCCGCGGTGCAGGGGCAGTCGCCGCCGCCGGTCTGGTACGAGGAGGCGGTTGCCGGTCTGCCGAGCGCGCTGTTCGTTCCGCTCGGCGTGGGCGGGACCACCCGCACGGAGCGGGTCTCGACGCCGACGTTGCCCCGGCCGTCCTTGACCTTGACGTAGAACTTCCAGACTCCGGGCCGGTCCGGCGCGGTGACGCGGAGCCGGCCGCCGCCGAGGTCGGTGAAGGGCAGCGGGTTGAGCTGTTTGCTCTGGTCGATGTACACGCTGTTGTCCAGCACTTCGTACGTGACCGGATCGCCGTCGGGGTCGGTGGCCTTGACCGACAGCGTGAGGTCGCGCCCGGCGGGCACCTTGCCCGCGTCGCCCTCGATGGTCAGGCCAGTGACGACCGGCGGGGTGTTGTCACGCGAGGTGTCGCCTCCGTACGCCTTCTTCACGGCGTAGTACGACAGCCGCTTCTCGCCCGCGGGCAGCAGGTTGAACCAGATGCCGCCGAAGTCGTACTCGGTGCCGTAGTGGAACATCGTGGCGCCGAGCGCGACGCCCGGGTGTCCGGTGACGCAGTTCCACGCCCGGGTGTAGCCGTCGGCCTTCGCCCGGTCGGTGGGTTCGGCGGGCACGCCGTTGGCGTCGTCGGGCACCTCCCACTCTCCCGCGGGACCGGTCTCGGTGATGATGTACGGCTTGGTGTAACCACCTTGCTGCCAGGCCGACTTGACGTCACAGACGGCGTTGTAGGCGTTGACCGCGTACAGGTCCAGGTCGGGCGCGTTCCGCTGGTAGTAGGGCCAGGCGCCGGTCCATGCGTCGGTCGAGGTCACAGGGTGGTTGGGGTCGACGGCGTGGATCTTCCTGGTGATGTCGTTCACGAGCGTGGTGTAGGCGTCGCGCTGCCGTTCCAGCTCGGCGCCGCTGTAGCAGTTCTGGAGTCCGAGCACGGACTCGTTCCCCACATTCCACATCAGGACGCCGGGGTTGTCCTTGTAGGTGGCGGCCCATTGGGGGAACTCGGTGAGCACCTGGTTCTTGTAGGCGGTGTCCGTCAGGTAGTTCACACAGCCGCCGCTACCGGGTCCGCCGCCGGGCTGCAGCCAGAAGCCGGCGATCACTCGGATGCCCTGGGCCGCCGCGGCGTCGAAGAGGGGCTTGCTGGAGGCGTCGGTGCCCCACGTGCGGACGGTGTTGACGCCCATCGACTTCAGGTCGGGCATGTAGCGCCCGGCGTCGGCGACGGCCGGCCCCCAGGTGAGGCCTTTGATCTGGTACGGGCTTCCGTCGACGGTCAGTCGCCAGTTGCCCTGCGAGCCGGTGACCTTGACGACGCCGCCGGCCGCCTGGGCCTGCTGCGCGGGCAGCACGAGCGCGCCCGCGGCGAGCAGGCCCGCGGTGAGGGGCGCGGCAACGCGGCGCCGGGTGGTACGGGATCCGGTCATGAGTGTCCGTCCGGTGTACGGGTGAGGGGTGCGGGGGGGGGAGGTGCCGGGGGTGCGGGGATCCGGCACGAGTGAAGGGGGTGCGGTTGAGGTGGGCGCCGGCGCGAAGGGTGACGGGTGACAGGGCGGACGGTCCCGCCGGCCCGGTTGTGCGCCGGACCGGCGGAACGCGTCCGGCGCCCGTCAGGGAAGCCGGTAGTTCGCGTCGAGTGCGGCGCCCGCCTCGGGGTGCGTCTGGTCGTAGCCGCGTGCGTCGCACTGGAGCCCGCCCACGACGCAGTGGTCGACGAGTGCCTTCTGCGTCGCCGGGTCCCACGCGTTGAAGAAGTCGTAGTGGAAGGAGTGGCCCGCGCCGCTCGAAAGCCTCACCTGCGACATGTCACCGTTGACCGGGAAGGCCATCTTGAACTCGATCATCGGCAGGGCGACGGGGTGGTCGTCCGGGCAGATGTTGTTGTTCGTGCCGGGGTTGACCACCGGATACGCCATGTGACTCTGGTGGTTGGGGGTGTCCAGGTACTTTCCGTCCCAGCAGCTCGGTGCCTGAAAGCGGATGTTGAGCTGGACGTCGGCCCTGTTCGGGCACTGCTGCGGGAAGTCGATGTTGAAGAAGCTGTCACCGCACTCCCAGCCCTCCACGAATCCCCGGTGGTTGCGGAATTCGGTGGCGGACTGCATCGGGCTGCCGACCACGAATCGCAGACCCTTCGGGAAGGGCCGCACGCTGGTGTAGTCGGTGACACCGGCCTTGTAGTAGATGACCTGCGGACCCACCGGCAGGACGGGGGTGTCGCCCTTGAGCAGGGTCGGCATCCAGTACGCGGACTTGTCGCCGGGGGCCCTGCAGGAGGTCGAACCGGCGCCGAGCGAGGCGGTGGTGCTGGCCGCGTCGGTCGTGGTGTTGCCCATGAAGGTGTGGTCGTGGGACTTGCCCGGCTGGCCGGGATAGACGATCGGGTCGTCCGGCCTGGTGCGGGTCACCGAACAGTTCGCCTGGAACTCGTGGAAGTAGCGGTGCGTTGGCTCCGCCTTGGACGGGACGACACCGGTGACCTGCGGGTTCGCCGGGATGTAGCCGTCGCCGTCCGGGTCCTCGGGCGAGGAGAGCGTGGACGCGGCCATCACGTGCGCCGCGTGGACGGTGCTCGCGCCGGCGGCGGACGCCGCCCGGCCGGACGCGGGGTCGGCGCTCATCGCCACTCCGGCCAGGCCGAGCGAGGTCAGCACCAGCGCACTGGACATCAGGATTCCTGAGACGATCTTCGATCTCCGTGCCATGGAGACCTCCTGCCACGTCGATGGGGACGGTGGGGGCCGGACGGCCGGGCGGCGCCGATCACGCCGCCGCCGGGCCGTCCGCGTGACGGTCCATCACATGTGCCGAGGAAACGGGAGAGCGCTCTCCCGGCGAGGAGTGTTGTGGCGGTCGCGCACGGGTGTCAAGGGAGTTGACGAAGGATCATCCGTCGGCGATGTGCGCACCTCTTGAACACAATCCCGGGTCTGTCATGGATCTCCGAACCGGTCCATTGCTCAATCAAGTACCGCAAATGCACGCCGGGTTACTCCTTCGTCATGCAACAACATCCCGGACTCCGGTCACAACTCTTGACGCGTCGTTCACCTGGATGAAGCATGCATCGGCGAGAGAGCGCTCCCCCGTACCTCCCACCGTTCACTTCCTGAACCAGGAGAGTCGCCCCCCATGCCTCCAACCCCCACAGACGTCCCGGACCCCGGTCGTTCCACCGTCGCGCGGCGCACCGTCCTCGGAGCGATGGCGGCCGGCGCGGCCGCGCCCGGACTGCTCGCGCTGTCCTCACCCGCCTCCGCCTCCCCCGCACCGCCCGTCGCCCGGTCCGTCCGGCAGCCGTCGGCCCTTCCCGGCGGCGGTGATCTCGGCCCGAACGTCATCGTCTTCGACCCGTCGACGCCCGGAATCCAGGCCAGGCTCGACCAGGTCTTCCGGCAGCAGGAGTCCGCGCAGTTCGGCACGGGCCGCTACGCCTTCCTGTTCAAGCCGGGCACGTACAACGGGCTCAACGCCCAGCTCGGCTTCTACACCTCGATCGCGGGCCTCGGCCTGTCACCGGACGACACGACGATCAACGGTGACGTGACCGTCGACGCCGGCTGGTTCAACGGCAACGCCACCCAGAACTTCTGGCGCTCGGCGGAGAACCTCGCCCTCAGCCCGGTCAGCGGCACCAACCGGTGGGCGGTGGCCCAGGCCGCCCCGTTCCGTCGTATGCACGTCAAGGGCGGGCTCAACCTCGCGCCCGCCGGCTACGGCTGGGCCAGCGGCGGCTACATCGCCGACAGCCGGATCGACGGCTCGGTCGGACCGTACTCGCAGCAGCAGTGGTACACCCGCGACAGTTCGGTCGGCGGCTGGGTCAACGCCGTCTGGAACATGGTGTTCTCGGGCGTCCAGGGCGCCCCCGCGCAGTCGTTCCCGAACCCGCCGTACACGACGCTCGACACGACACCGGTGTCCCGCGAGAAGCCCTTCCTGTATCTCGGCGGCGGCGAGTACCGGGTGTTCCTGCCGGAGAAGCGCGTCAACGCCCGCGGCACCACCTGGGGGAACGGCACCCCGCGCGGCTCGTCCCTGCCGCTCGCCCAGTTCTACGTGGCCAAGCCCGGCGTCACCGCCGCCACCTTGAACGCGGCGCTCGCCCAGGGGCTCCATCTGCTGCTGACACCGGGGATCTACCACCTGGACCAGCCGATCCAGGTGAACCGCGCGGGGACCGTGGTCCTCGGCCTCGGCTACGCCACGCTGATCCCGGACAACGGTGTGACCGTGCTCAGGACCGCCGACGTGGACGGCATCCGGCTGGCCGGCTTCCTGATCGACGCCGGTCCCGTCAACTCCGCGACCCTCCTGGAGATCGGCCCGGCCGGGGCGTCGGCGGACCACTCGGCCAATCCGACCACCGTGCAGGACGTCTTCGTCCGCATCGGAGGTGCGGGCGCGGGCAGGGCGACGACCAGCATCGTCGTCAACAGCCGGCACACGATCGTCGACCACACCTGGATCTGGCGGGCCGACCACGGCACCGGCGTCGGCTGGGAGACCAACCGGGCCGACTACGGCATCCGCGTCAACGGCGACGACGTCCTGGCCACGGGCCTGTTCGTCGAGCACTTCAACAAGTACGACGTGCAGTGGTACGGCCAGCGGGGCCGCACCATCTTCTTCCAGAACGAGAAGGCGTACGACGCGCCGAACCAGGCCGCCGTCCAGAACGGGAGCGTCAAGGGGTACGCGGCCTACAAGGTCGCCGATTCCGTGACCAGCCACGAGGGCTGGGGCCTGGGCAGCTACTGCTACTACAACGTCGATCCCACGATCGTCCAGCATCACGGATTCGCGGCGCCGAACAGGCCGGGCGTGAAGTTCCACGACCTGCTGGTCGTCTCGCTCGGCGGCAACGGTCAGTACGAACGCGTCATCAACGACACGGGCGGCCCCACCTCGAGCACGTCCACGGTGCCGTCCACCGTGGTCTCGTACCCCTGACCGTTCCGGGCGGCGCGGCTTCCACCGACGCGGCCCTGGGGAGCCCGTCCCCGACAGGAGGGCGGGCTCCCCGGGACGCCGGCGCCACCGGCGCCCGCGCCCGTCCGTGAACGCGCGTCAGTAGCGCTGGGCCTTGGCCAGGACAGCGGTGAGCTGGGGTTCCACGGGCTGCCGGCTGATCACGACCGGCTGCGCCTTCTTCCCCGGCTCCAGGTTCTCCTTGCCGACGAACTTCGTCTCCACGACCTTGCCGTCGGGGTTCTTGAAGTCGACCTGGACGGCGTACGAGGCCTTCTTGTCCGTGTTGTTGGTGATGGTGACGAGCACGGCCCGCAGCCCGCCGGTCTCCCCCGTGGGCAGGCCCGTCATGCTGACGTCGGACGTCGCGTTGCCGCCGCCCTGGACGTTCTTCAGCTCCTTCTGGGCGTTGGCCGAGGCGCGCGCGGTGTCGGCGGAGACGGAGGCCGCGAACTCCGAGGCCCTGGCCTCCACGGAGGCGGCGGCCGACGACGCCCGTTCGCTGGCCGACGCGATGATCGAGGAGGCCGCCGACGCGATGGCGGAGGGCGCCGACCCGGTGAAGTCGGACTTGTTCGGCGGGGTGATGGAGGCCGTGCTGCTGCTGCCGCCGTCGTCCGAGCTGCACGAGACGAGAACGGAGCCGCACGCGATCGCGGACAACAGGGCAGTGATACGCCGTGATCCGCTCCGGCCGTGGGGAACACGTCTGCTCATGGGGGCTCGCCTCTTCCTGCCGTACGGGGCACGGGGGCTCGTCCTTTTCCTGCCGTACGGACTCCCTCATGCTCCGTGTCACGCCCGGCCACGGCGAACCACGGGGGCCCATTGGGGTGGCGCGCGGGGATCAGCTCCCGCGCCGGGCCCCTTCGAGCCACGCGTCCGAGACGGCCAGGGCCGCCGCCATGATGCTGAGCTGCGGGTTGACCTCCGGACAGCCCGGCAGGACGGAACCGTCCGCGACGAGGACTCCGCGGACACCGCGGAGCCTTCCCTCGGGGTCGGCGGGCGCCCGCCGCGGATCGTCGCCGGCCGCGACCGTGCCGGTCGGGTGGAAGGCCGACACGTGGAGATCACGGGGGCCGGCCGAGCGGAGCAGTTCGTCGAGCGCGTCGAGCGACCGGGCGCGGGGCGCTCCGGGGATTCCGGTGAGGACCTCCGTCGCCCCGGCGGCGAAGAGGAGGCGGCCCATCGCCCGTACGGCGGTCATCAGGCGGTCGCCGTCGCGGGGGTCGAGGTCGTAGCGGACGAGCGTCCGGTCCCGGCCGCTCACCTGCCCCGAGGGGCGGTCGGCGATCATGGCGCCGAGGGTCGCGAGACGGTCCGACTCCTCCAGTTCGCGCCGCAGTTCCCGGCCGAGGCCGGGCAGGACCAAACTGCTCATGCCGGGTGGGCTCGCGGTCGCCTCGACGAGTATCCCGCGCTCGTGGAGTTCCTCGACGCCGACGCTCTGCAGCACGCCCCGCCACGCCGTCACCGGCTCGGCGAAGCGTCCGGCGACGCTGGTGGCCGGGTGCACGCTGAGGTTGCGGCCCAGGCGGGGATGTCCGCCGAGGCCCGAGCGGCGCAGCAGGGGCGGTGTCTGGAGCGCCCCGGCCGCCGTCACGACGAGGGGGCTGAGGATCTCCATGTCGGTGCCGTCGGGGCGGCGCGCCAGGACTCCCGCGGCCCGCGGCGGGCCGGGAACGTCGTGGTCCAGCAGGATGCGCTGGACCCGCGCGCCGGTGACGATCCGGGCGCCGGCGGCGCAGGCGTCGGGCAGGACGGACAGGTGCACGCCCTGCTTGGCTCCGGTGGGGCAGCCGACGACGCACTGGCACGAGCCCTTGCAGCCGGGGGCGTTGCGGCGCAGCGGGGCGGCCCGCCAGCCGAGCCGTCCGGCGCCGGCGAGGGCGAGCAGTCCGTTGTTGCCGAGGACGTCGAGGGGCTGCGGTGCCACGCGCAGGGTTCGCTCGGCCTCGTCGAGGAGGGGCCCGAAGCGGTCGGCGAGCCCGAACCCGAACACACCGCGCCAGCGGTCCAGGACGTGGTCCGGAGTGCGGTAGCACGTACCGGAGTTGACGACGGTGGTGCCGCCGACGGCACGGCCGACCGGCAGCAGGACCGGCGGTCTGCCGAGGGCGACGGTGGCACCGCCGTCCCGGTACAGCTCGGTGAACCGGTCGAGGGGTGCCCGGCGGCCGAAGGAGGCCGTCGAGTGGTGCCGGCCCTCCTCCAGGACGACCACGCTCAGCCCGGCGCGCGCGAGGGTCCGCGCGGCCATGGCGCCGCCCGCGCCGGAGCCGACGACGACCACGTCGGCGGTGGTGCGGGCCGGCCATTCCTCGGCCGGGGTGCAGTCGAGGGGCGGATCGGCGGGGGCGGGCGCGGCGGGCACGGCCGGGATCCGTTCGGTGCCCGCGGCCAGCAGCACGGGAACCTTGAGGAGGTCCAGCACGGGGGCGAGCCGGGGCCGTTCGGCCAGCGAGCGGAGCACGTCCTCGCGTTCGTCGGGGCGAAGGGCCGCCAGTCGTCTGCCGGTGCGCAGCACGGCGTACGTCTCGACGGCGGCGACGGCCGTGCGCACCCCGGCGCGGGCGGGGCGGGGCAGTGCGGCGAGCACGGAATCGAGGCGGTGCGGCACCCGGGCGGGCCAGGCGGTGCCGCCGTCGTCGGCGAGAAGCGCGGCGACGAAGCCGTCGGCGGTCATCGTGTCCCCGCCTCGGCGTGCGCGGTGCCGTCCAGTGTCCAGGAGGCTTCCAGGCGCCAGTGGCCCCACCAGCGCTCCAGGACGACACGGGCGTCGGCGGACTCGCTGTTGCGGCACACCGCGCGGGCGCCGTCCGGGTCGCGGTACTCGAGGGTGAGGGTCCGTTCCGGGGGCTGGCGCACCTCGACGCGGATGCGGCGCAGGGCCGTCCGGCCGGTGACCGTCCACTCGGGCAGTCCCATGACGGCCCGGAACCGTCCGATTCCCAGCCGGCCGATCGCCGAGCGCTCCGGCCGCCGTGGCCACGTGCGGCCGGCGCGGCGCAGGCGCAGGAAGACGAGCGGGGGGAGCCGGCGCAGCACGGGCCGGGTGGAGACGGCGGCGACGATCTCCAGGACGTCTCCGTCGCCGAGGTCGGCGTGCAGCCAGGTCCACCGGTGGGCGTTGCCGTGCCCGTAGATCCGGGCCGAGGCTCCGGGAGCGGCGCTCAGGTTCAAGGTTGTTTCCCCGTAAGAGAATTCGCCCTCGTACGTGGCCCGGGCGGCCGGCAGCATCTGGGCGGCGGGCAGCACGGGGCGGCGCCAGGACCAGCGGGGGAAGGTGAACAGTGCCGGGCCCTGGGGGCGTTCGAGGAGTTTCCAGCGGAAGTCGCCCGCGCTGCCGGTGAGTTGTCCGGCGACGCAGGTCACGCCCTCGGCCGTGAATCCGTCGGCCGGGCCGGTCCAGGGGACGGGTCCGAAGCGGGCGTGGCGCACGTCGCCCTCGCGAGGGAACACGGCGGCCCAGCCGTGGGCGAACGGCTCCGATCCGTCGGCGGGTGCGGTGAGTTCGTGGTGCAGCCAGACCCCGGTGCCGGTGGCCGGGTCGGTGAGGGTGGTGTACCAGACCTCGGTGCGGCCCGGGGCGCCGTTCCAGCGGGGGGCCATGTGCTCGGCGGGGTCCTCGTGGCGCGGGAAGCGGAAGCTGAGCAGGAAGGGGGCGAGGCCCGTGGCGGCCGGGAAGCGCAGGACGCCCTCGCCGGCCCGTGTGTCGCCCTCGTACACGGTGAACGGCAGGGTGGTCATGGACGCGAGGGGGTGGCGCGGGGTCACCGACTTCCAGCCGTCCAGGGTGAGGCGGCGCCCGTCGGCGGTGAACGTGAGGCGGTAGCGGATGCGCCGCCGCGCGATCGGCGACACCTCCAACTCGCCCTCGGCGCACGGGTCGTCGGTGTGTCCGGCGATGCGCACCCGGCCGGTCAGGCGGGCCGGGGTCGTCCGGTGCGGGAGCAGGACCCGGTCGGCGGCGGCGCGCAGGTCGAGCCGGATGCGCCGCTCTCCCGGTTCGCCGTCGAGGCGGACGGTGCCGAGCATCGTCTCGGTGAACCGCGTGCCCCTCATGCGAGACCGTCCAGCATGATGCGCTCGGTGTCCCGCAGATAGGTGTCGGCCGCCTCGCGCGCCCGCTTCGCGTCCCCGGCGGTGACGGCCTCCACGACGGGCGCCAGCCGCTCATGGGCTGCTGCCGGGTCGGTGAAGGGGCCGTTGAGCAGGGAACGGACCGGCAGGTAGGCGTTGAAGAGCGTGTTCGTGAGGAGGACGTACACGCGGTTGCCCGTGGCGCGGGCCAGCGCGCGGTGCACCTCCACGTCGGCGAGCTGGACCGCGTCGACGCCCTCGGCGCGGAGCACGGCGTCGAGGAGCGCGCTCAGTTCGGCCCGCTGCGGGCGGGTGCCGCGTTCGGCGGCCCGTTCGGCGATCAAGGAGCCGACGCCGCGCCGCACTTCGAACACCTCGTGCACCCAGCCGGCGTCGTGCCGCACGAGCATGGGCAGGAGGTCCGCTCCGCCGAGCCGTGCGTAGTCCCGTACCCGGGTGCCCACTCCGTGCCGGGTCTCGAGCAGTCCGGCCTGCACGAGCCGGCCGAAGGCGTGCTTGAGCGTGGTGCGCGTGACGCCGTACCCGTCGGCCAGCCGCCGCTCCGGAGGGAGGTAACTCCCCGCCGGATGGCGGCCGTCGAGTATGTCCGTCCGCAGCCGGTCCTCCAGGACGTCCACGATGGTCTCGCGGGGCAGTGCCTCCACGTTTCCCCCTCCGGGCAGTGGCTGAGTGGATGATCCACTGAATCAGTGGACGGCCATGCCGGTCAACCCCCGACGCGCACAACCCGGTTGGCCCGACGCCGAGTTGGACCGGACCAATCCTGCGCACATCGTTGACACGGGCACTACCTCGCAGGACTCTGAGAGCGCTCTCAAAGGGAAGCGGACGAGTCACGTCCGTGTGCATCCACCTCGCTGAACCCCCACATCAAGGAGGCAGAGAGTGCGCGTACACATCCGATGGCCTGCCTGGACGTTGGCCTTCGCCACACTCGCCGCGACACTGCTCACCTTCGGCGCGCCCTCCCGCGCCGAAGCCGCGGTCCCGGCGACCATCCCCCTCACCTTCACCAACAACTCCGGTCGCGGCGACCAGGTCTTCATCTACGACCTCGGCACACAGCTCTCGACCGGACGGCAGGGCTGGGCCGACGCGAACGGCACCTTCCACGCGTGGCCCGTGGGCGGCAACCCGCCGACGCCCGCGCCCGACGCGTCGATCACGGGACCGGCCAACGGCCAGTCGAAGACGATCCGGCTCCCCAAGTTCTCCGGACGGCTCTACTTCTCCTTCGGGCAGAAGCTCGACTTCCGGGTGACGACCGGCGGACTCGTGCAGCCCGCCGTCCAGAATCCGAACGACCCGAACCGCAACATCCTCTTCAACTGGTCCGAGTACACCCTCAACGACTCCGGCCTGTGGATCAACAGCACCCAGGTCGACATGTTCTCCGCCCCGTACGCCGTCGGAGTCAAGCTCGCCGACGGGACCACGAAGAGCACCGGTCACCTCAAGTCCGGCGGCTACAGCAGCTTCTTCAGCGCGCTGCGCAGCCGGCCGGGCGGCTGGGCGAACCTCGTCCAGACCCGGCCCGACGGCACGGTGCTGCGAGCGCTCGCCCCGGGCCACGGCATCGAGGCGGGCGCGCTTCCGGCGACCGTCATGGACGACTACATCAACCGCGTGTGGCAGAAGTACGGTTCGTCGACGCTGACGGTGACACCCTTCGGCGACCAGCCGAACACCAAGTACTTCGGCCGGGTCTCCGGTGGCGTCATGAACTTCACCAACAGCTCCGGAGCGGTCGTCACCAGCTTCCAGAAGCCCGACTCGGACAGCGTCTTCGGCTGCTACAAGCGGCTCGACGCGCCCAACGACCTGGTGCGCGGGCCCATTTCACGCACCCTGTGCGCGGGGTTCAACCGCACGACTCTGCTGACCAACCCCCAGCAGCCGGACACCTCGTCCGCGAGCTTCTACACGGACGCGGTGACCAACCAGTACGCCCGCGCCATTCACGCGCAGATGGCCGACGGCAAGGCCTACGCGTTCGCGTTCGACGACGTCGGCAACCACGAGTCCCTCGTCAACGACGGCAATCCGCAGCAGGCGTACGTCACGCTGGACCCGTTCAGCTGACCGAAGCCGCGTCGCCGGAGCGGGGGCGGGTCCCGGGCGGGAACCGTCCCCGTGCGCGTGTCCGTCCCTGTGCCAATGGCCGTGCCCATGGCCGTGCCCGCGCCCGTGCCCGTGCCTGGTCGCCGAGGCCGCCCCGGGTGTGGTCCGGCGCCAGTGGCTTCATCCTTCTTCGTCGGGATCCAGGCAGTGCACGGGGACCCGCTGGACGAGGTTGTTCACGAAGCCGCCGCGGTTCCACGGCTGGTCGAGTGGCTGGGTGTGGCCTTCGGCGTCGGTGGCCCGGGCGCTGAGGACGTGACGGCCGGGGGTCGCCGTCCAGGTGAACCGCCACGCGCGCCAGGCCCATGGGTGGGCGTTCGGCGGGTCGAGCCGGGCCGGGTGCCAGGAGCGCCCCTCGTCCGTGCTGACCTCCACGCCGGTCACGGGTGGGCGGCCCGACCAGGCCCGTCCGGTCAGGGTGACGGCGCCCGGCGGGACCACCCGCGCCCGCGACATGAAGTCGGGGAAGCCCGGCGGGGCCAGCAGGGCGCGCGGCGCGATACGGGTGACCGGCTCGCCCTCGTCGGTGGCCTCCTGCCGCAGCCGGTACGCCACGGTCTGCTGGAATCCCCGGAACGGCGCGCTCGTCACCTTGATGTCCCGGAGCCACTTCACCTGCGCCATGCCGTACCAGCCCGGCACCACGAGCCGGACGGGATGCCCGTGCTGCGGGGGCAGCGGGGCGCCGTTCATCGCGTAGGCCACCAGGACCTCGGGCTCCTCGCCGCGTGCCACGTCCAGCGGGAGGGCGCGCTGGTAGTCCTGCTCGACCCCGCGTTCCACGCCGTGATCGGCTCCGGTGAACACCACGTCCACCGCGTCCGGTTCGGGCCCGGCCTCGGCGAGGAGGAGGCGCAGCGGCACACCCGTCCACTCGGCCGTGCCGACCGCCTCCACCAGCCACGGCTGGCTCACCGGCCGGGGTGTCAGCAGCGCCCGGCCGTTGCCCGCGCACTCCATGGTCACCCGCTGCCTGACCGCCGGGTACGCCTTCAGCTCATCGACACCGAGCAGCAGCGGGCGCCGCACCCGCCCGCCCAGGACGAGCCGCCAGGAGTCCTCCTCCGCGTACGGGATGTCGTAGTGCGTGAGTACGTAGTGCAGCCCGGGAGGGGTGACCTCGTAGCGCAGGGCCTCCAGAGGCAGTCCGTGGTTCCGGGCGGCGAGTGCCAGTTCCTGGGCGCTGATGCCCTCGTCCGGGCCGGCGATCCGGGCGGGTCCGCTCACGTCTTCGAGGCGTTGCCCCATGGGATCCATTGTCCGCCCGGCCGGGGTGGGGGCGCCAGACGACGGACTCGGTCTAGTCCGGCCCGGCCCAGTCGAAGGTGATGTGCTTGCTGGACCGGCCTTCTCGGCTCCAGAGGAAGTTGTGGGCATCGGCGCGGTCCGCCGTCGAGCGGCCCCAGGTCGCGACCTGGCCCGGTCCGGTCTCCGCACCCGGCAGGTTGGTCGACTGGACGCGCGCGCCCTCCGGGGTCGTGGGTCCCGTGAGCGCGACCGCGCTCGCCTCGACCCGGCCCGGTACCACGGCCCGCCAGCTCGCGAGGTCGTCGGCGACCTCGATCTCGATGGGGGCGAACTCCATGCCGCGCATTTCGGCGCCCATCATGGCCACCATCTCGGCGGGCCAACTGCCCGCCTGCCCACCGAAGATCATCTGAAGCGCCTGGCGCTGGGGCTCGTCGGCACGCTCGTCGACGAAGACCGCGGCATACGTGTCCGTGTGCTCGGCCCAGATGTTGCCGACGAACGAGGCCAGCATCAGCACGTTCAGGCCGTCCAGTCGTACGTCACCGTAGCGGCCCTCGCGGATGTGCCAGGCCAGGATGCCGTCGCAATCACCGTGGGTGGGAAGCTGGGCGAACGAGCAGGGGCAGGGCACGTTGCACTTGCAGGTGTCGAACCAGTCGCCCGCCGCGTGCCACCGGGGAACGGTCGCCGTCGTCTCGGACATCTCCCTGCCTCCTCGTGACCGTACCGGGACATCGGTCTCGGGAGGACGGCAGAGCCCCCGGGAGCCATCACCGGCCCACGCCCGGGTCGTACGGGTGTCCACTCCGATTGTCCCACCGCGGGGACCACCCGGAGGAGGTGCTTGCCGCGTACACGCGTTCCCCCGCGCACGCGCGGGTCCGCCGTGATGTGCTGGAGGCGTGCGCCTCGACCGGAAGGGCCCGTCACCCCCTCCGGATCCGGCACAGCTGCTGTCGGCCCGGCAGCTCGCGTTCGCCTGGTCCGTGATGGCGTCGATCGCCCTCCTCGCCTGGGTGCTGGTGGTCGACCAGGCCCGTGACATGGGGGTCGAACCGGGAACCATGGGCATGGGCGTCCCGCTGTTCCTGCTGCTGTGGCTGGTCATGATGATCGCCATGATGTTCCCGTCGGTGGCCCCGGTGGCCCTCACGTGGGCGCGGGCCATCGGGCGCCAGTCGCCCACGGGAGCCGTGCGGGTGGCTCGTACCTCCCAGTTCGTCGGCGGGTACCTCCTGACCTGGACGGCCTTCGGCCTGGTCGCCTACGGGCTCCTAGCCTGGACCGGGGCCCTGGTGGACGAGCACCCGGGCGCCGGGCGCTGGATCGGCGCCGGGGCCTTCCTGGTCGCCGGGCTGTACCAGTTCGGCCCGTGGAAGGATCTCTGCCTGCGGCACTGCCGTAGCCCCATGGGCCAGCTCGTGCGCTACGCGGGCTTCCGGCCCCGGGCTCGCGATCTGCGGGTCGGGGCGCACCACGGGGCGTACTGCGTGGGCTGCTGCTGGGGGCTGATGGTGGTGCTCGTCCCGTTGGGCGTCATGAACGTCCTGGCGATGGCCGCGGTGGCCGTGGTGATCTTCGTGGAGAAGCTCTGGCGGCTCGGCCCCGCCTTCTCGCAGGTCGTCGGGGCCGCCTTCCTCGTACTCGCGGTACTGAGCCTCTTCCAGCCCTGGCTGCTGCCGGGCCTGATCCCACCGCAGTCGCCCATGACGGAGATGCTCCGACCCTAGGGCCTGTCCGGGCCAACGCTGCGGTCCACCAGGTCGCGCCAGCCGGCCTCCAGGCGCTCGCGCGGCATGGCGCGCTGGCGGGTCAGATGGCCGATCAGCGCGGGGTCGAGGTATCCCATCAGCGTCTGGGCGACCAGCTCGACGTCCGTGTCATGTCCCGGGCTCGCCTGGCGCAGCAGCATGCACACGTGCATGAAGCGGACCCGGTACGGCGCTGAGGTGAAGCGGCGGGTGACCTCGGGTTCGGCGGCGAGGTACAGGTCGAGCTGCTCGGAGGTCTGGCGCAGGGCGTGGCATCCGAAGGCGTGCAGGCGCTCCACCGGCGACGCGCCGGGGCCGAGCGGCGCCGGACCGCTGATGAAGGCGGTCTGGAAGCGCTGCTCCGTGTGGTCGAGCAGGGCCATGAGCAGGCCGGTGCGGTCGCCGAAGCGCCGGAAGACGGTCCCCTTGCCCACCGCCGCCGCGCAGGCCACGCCTTCCATCGTGAGT